>NZ_QZFV01000060.1:0-121074 GCF_003600245.1 Amycolatopsis panacis | reverse complement strand
TGCTGACAGCGCCGATGGTACTGCAACCGAAGGGTTGTGGGAGAGTAGGACACCGCCGAACTCAACCTAGACAGGTCAGGCCCCGGTCGAGAACCCCCACAAGGGCTCTCCCGGGGCCTCCCTGCATCCCGGGCACCCCCCAGAACACCGGCCCACACCAGCAGGCCTCCGGCCGCCCGCATCCACTCACATCGGCGCCCCGGCGGGAAAACCTGCCTGCGGCAGAACAATCCAGGGACCCAAACCACTTTCGGCAACGGACCCAGGGCCAGCTACCCCCTTTTTTTCCGCCGCTGCCGGGACATCATGCCCAGGTCTGCCGGCGATGGACAGCACCGCGACACCACCCCCAGGGCCACCAGCCCCGTCCTTCCCCTATACGCGGGGAAGAACCCCAGCCCGCACACCACCACGGAGAACGCCCGTACCCTGAAGAACGTGACCCACCTGCTGATCATCCAACCCGATACCAGCGACCCCGCCGGCCCACTCGGGGAATGGCTCGCCGAAGCCGGGGCCGAGCTTGACGTGCGGTTGATGCCGGAGCAGGGCCTTCCCGGCAGCCTCGACGGTTACGCCGGTGTCGTCTGCCTCGGCGGTTCGATGGGGGCGCTCGACGACGCGGACCACCCGTGGCTCGTCGACGTGCGGAAGATGCTCGCATCGGCGGCCGGCAAAAGGGTGCCGACGTTGGGGATCTGTCTGGGGGCGCAGTTGCTCGCGGCCGCGACCGGGGGACAGGTTGTGCTCGGGGAGGACGGGCCCGAGGTCGGGCCCGCGCTGGTGTCCAAGAAGGACGCTGCCTGGACGGATCCGCTGTTCGCGGAGTTGCCGTTGGTGCCGGACGTTCTCCAGTTCCACAACGACGTCATCAAGCGGGTTCCGCCGGGCGCGGAGATCCTGGCCTCCTCTCCGCGGTACCCGCATCAGGCCTTTCGGCTCAACCGGTGCTCCTACGGGATTCAGTTCCACATCGAGACCACCCCGGGCCTCGTGCGGGACTGGGCGAAGTCTGCGCCGGAGATGGCTGAACTCACCCGTCCGGGCGCGTTGAGCGCCGAGAAGCTGACGGAGCTGCACGCGGACCTGGCCGAAACCTGGCGGCCGTTCGCTCACCGGTTCGTCCGGTTGGCCGCGGGCGAGCTGGAGCCGGCGGCGGAGGGTCAACACCGGTTGCCGTTGGTTTAACGGAAGATAGCTAGATCACTGACGCAACATTATCGATTCACCCGATCAGTCCGGTACCTTGCGAGTGGTGTATCCGTAGGGTTCGGAGGTCGGGGTGGACCCCTCGCTGCTCGTCGTGCTTGTGATCGGGACGGCTCTCGTTTTCGACTTCACCAACGGCTTCCACGATACGGCGAACGCGATGGCCACCTCCATCGCGACCGGTGCCCTCAAACCCAGAATCGCGGTCGCCATCTCCGCGGTGCTCAACCTGGCCGGCGCCTTCCTGTCCGTCGAAGTCGCCAAGACCATCTCCAGCGGACTGGTCGACGAGACGAAGATCGACCCGGCCGTGGTGTTCGGCGGGCTCGTCGGCGCGATCGTGTGGAACCTCGTCACCTGGTACGTGGGCCTGCCGTCCAGCTCCTCGCACGCGTTGTTCGGCGGGCTGATCGGTGCGACCTGGGTGTCCGCCGGTGCGGATTCCGTGCATTTTGCCAAGATCGTGGACAAAGTGCTCGTACCCGCCGCTGCCTCGCCGGTGATCGCGGGCGTCGTGGCGGCCGTGGTGACCTACGTCGTGTATCGCTTCGTCGTCCGCCGGCGCGGTGGGCGAGGATTCCGGATCGGGCAGATCGTGTCCGCGTCCCTCGTCTCTCTCGCGCACGGGACGAACGACGCCCAGAAGACCATGGGCGTAATCACGCTGACCCTCGTCGCCGCGGGTAACCTGCCGGCTGGTTCCGCGCCCCCGTTCTGGGTGATCGTCAGCGCGGCGACCGCGCTGGCGCTCGGTACCTACTTCGGCGGCTGGCGGATCACGCACACCCTGGGTAAGGGCCTCACCGATATTGAAGGCCCACAAGGCTTTTCCGCGCAGACCAGCAGCGCCGGCGTCATCCTGCTGAGTTCGCACCTGGGGTTCCCGCTGTCCACCACGCACGTCTGCTCCGGCGGTATCGTCGGCTCCGGTGTCGGCCGCCACGAGGCGCCGGTGCGCTGGCGAATGGCCGGCCGGATGGTGATCGCGTGGCTGTTCACACTTCCGGCGGCGGCGCTGGTCGGTGCGGGGGCAGGCAAACTCACCTCGCTCGGCACCGCCGGCACGGTGATCGTCGGCGTGCTGGGGATCGGCTTCGCCCTCGGCATCTACCTGCTGTCGCGGCGTAAGCCGGTGACGGCGCACAGTTTTCAAGTCCCCGAGCCGTCCGTGGCCGACACCGAACCGAACCGGCTTGCCGCCTGAACCACAGCGCCGTCCGCTACGGTGAGAACAATGGCAGAGCGCGCGCGTACGGCTGCTTCAGCGGCTAGGTACGGCTTCACGGATACTCGGGCGGACACCCTGTTGCGCGCGGCGGGCTGGTGGGACGCCGCGGGCCTGGTCGGCGACGCCTCCGACGTCCTGCTCGCGTTGTCTCGCGCCGCGGACCCCGATCTCGCGCTGCTCGGTATCGATCGGCTGCGCGAAGCCGACGAGGACGGCTGGCCCGAGTTGGATCGCGCGCTGCGGGAGAATCGGACGCTCCGTGGCCGCCTCATCAGTGTGCTCGGCATGTCGACCGCGCTGGCTGACTTCCTCGTTGCCAACCCGGGACAGTGGCGCAGCCTTGAGGACAGCCGCTGCACGGTGTCCGAGACCTTCATCGAACAGCTTCTCGATCGGCTTCGCCGGGACGACGGTACGTACGAAACCGGCCTTGCGGCAGAACAGGCGCTACGTGCGGCCTACCGTGGGCTGCTGCTCGGTATCGCCGCCGCGGACCTCGGCCACCTGGTGGAGCCGGGCCTCGACCAGCCGTCGTTCCCAGAAGTCTCCAGCCAGCTCACGGTGCTGGCCGAAGCCGCGTTGACCGCAGGGCTCGCGGTGGCGGAGCAGGAAACCGGGGCCTCGGCAGCAGGTTCGCTCGCGGTCATCGCGATGGGCAAGACCGGTGGCCGCGAACTGAACTACGTGAGCGATGTCGACGTCATCTTCGTCGGCGCCGACGATGTCATGGTGGCGACCCGGCTGGCCAGCACGATGATGCGGGTGGTCGGCAACGCCTGTTTCGAGGTGGACGCGGCACTCCGGCCCGAGGGCCGCAGCGGCGCGCTCGTACGGACTCTCGAAGGGCACGCGGGCTACTACCGGAAATGGGCGAAGACCTGGGAATTCCAGGCCCTGCTCAAGGCTCGCCCGGTGGCCGGGGACGCGGAACTCGGCAGGCTGTACGCCGAAATGGTCGCGCCGATGGTCTGGTCGGCCGCGGACCGGGAGAACTTCGTCACCGAGGTGCAGCAGATGCGCCGCCGGGTGGAGGACCACCTGGCCTCCGAACACCTCGAACGTGAGCTGAAACTCGGCCGTGGCGGGCTCCGGGACGTCGAATTCGCCGTGCAGCTGCTGCAGCTCGTGCACGGACGGGTGGACCCGGAGCTGCACTCTCCCTCCACTTTGGACGCACTCGAAGCGCTGGGTGCCGGCGGTTACGTCGGTCGCGCGGACGCCGCGGAGATGGCTTCGTCGTACGAATTTCTGCGTAACGTGGAGCATCGCCTGCAGCTGCGGCGGCTTCGGCGGACCCACCTGTTCCCCGAGGCGACCGACACCACGGAGCTGAGGGTACTGGCGCGGGCGTGCGGGATCACCCGGTCCCGTGGCCGTAGTCAGGGGGAGTCGCTGCTCGCCGAATTCCGTCGGCACGCGCAGGGAATCCGCCGTCTGCACGAGAAGGTGTTTTACCGGCCGTTGCTCCAATCGGTGGCGAACGTGCCAACGGAAGCGTTGCGGCTCACCACGAAACAGGCCGCCAGCCGGCTCACCGCGCTGGGCTACGCGGCGCCGGAAGGCGCGCTGCAGCACATCAAGGCGCTCACGGCGGGCGTTTCGCGGCGGGCCGCCATCCAGCAGGCGCTCCTGCCCGTGCTGCTCGACTGCCTCGCCGACACCCCTGATCCCGATGGCGGTCTGCTGTCCTATCGCAAGGTTTCCGAGGCCCTCGAACAAACTCCGTGGTACCTGCGGGTGCTGCGGGACGAGGGCACGGTCGTCGAACGCCTGGCGTTCCTGCTCGGTACTTCACGTCTGGTGCCCGATCTGCTCGTCCGCGCGCCGGAAGTGCTGCAACTGCTGGGGGATCCGGCTCGGCTGATCGGACGGACCCCGGATGAGGTGGCGACGTCGTTGCTGGCCGCGGTGCGCCGCCAGCCGGGGCCGTCCGCGGCGGTCGCGGCCGCGCGTTCGTTGCGACGGCACGAATTGCTGCGGATCGCGTGTGCGGATCTACTCGGGTTGATGGACGTTCCCGCCGTGTGCGAGGCGCTGTCGAGCGTGTGGGTGGCGGTGCTGCGGGGCGCGCTGTCGGCTGCGTGCCGGCAGCGGCAGGCCGAACTCGGCCGTACGCCCGCTTCGGTTGCGGTGATCGGCATGGGCCGGCTCGGCGGGGCTGAACTCGGCTACGGATCCGATGCCGACGTGATGTTCGTCTGTGCCCCGGCAGAGGGCGTGTCGGACGCTGATGCAGTGCGGTACGCCTCGTCCGTCGCGGAAGCTGTGCGGAAGATGCTGGGCACGCCGAGCGCGGACCCGGCTCTCGTGGTGGACGCCGATCTTCGGCCGGAGGGCCGCAGCGGACCGCTCGTGCGCACTCTCGATTCGTACCGCGCGTATTACCAGCGCTGGGGCGAGGTGTGGGAGGCACAGGCGCTGTTGCGGGCGCGGTTCGTGGCCGGTGACGAGGAGCTGGGGCAGCGGTTCCTTGAGATGATCGAGCCGATCCGCTACCCGGACGGCGGGCTGGACGCCGCGGGTGCGCGGGAGATCCGGCGGATCAAGGCGCGGGTGGAGACCGAGCGGATGCCCCGAGGTGCCGATCCGACGCGGAACACGAAGCTCGGGCGCGGCGGCCTGGCGGACGTCGAATGGACGGTGCAGCTGCTGCAAATGCAGCACGCGCATGAGGTCCCGGCCCTGCGCACGACTTCGACCCTGGACGCGCTCACCGCGCTTGCCGAGGCAGGGCTGGCGCCCGCCGATTCGGTGGCGTCGCTACGGAAAGCGTGGCTGCTGGCCACCCGGGTGCGCAACGCCGGAATGCTGGTGCGCGGCAAAGCGGCCGACGAGGTGCCCGGCTCAGGTCGTGATCTTGCCGCGGTGGCGCGGGTGTTCGGCTACTCGGTCGACGACGACCCCGGCGAGTTCCTGGACAGCTACCTGCGGGTGACCCGCCTCGCGCACGCCGTGGTCGAAGAGCTCTTCTATGAGAACTAGGCCCGCGTGACCGTCGGCAACTAGCCTGAACAGGTGACCGATCACGAACCCTTCCGCATCCGGATCAAGGTGCGGCACTACGAACTCGACTCGCTGGGGCACCTGAACCACGCCGTCTACCACTCCTACGGCGAGGTCGCCCGGCTGGAAGCCCTCGCCGCGGCGGGGGACGAGAAGCTCCGGGAAGCCCGTCTCGCCCCGGTACTGCTGGAATCCCGCATCGTCTACCGCCGCGAACTCCGCTCGGGCGACGAGGTCGACGTGACCTGCGAGGTCGCTTTCGGCGAGGGCAAGGCTTTCCGGATGAGCAGCCGGATCATCAAGCTCGACGGCACGCTGTCCGCCGAGATCGAGTGCACGGTGGGGCTGATGGACCTCGACCGCCGCAAGCTGGTCCCGGACCCGCGGGGGCATTTCGAACGGGCACAAGTGGATTTGCAGGTGCTCTCCGCCGGGTAATGATCGGCCCACGGTGATATTCCGCCATTTTCGCCGCAACTGCGGATCTCACTGTGGGTTGGTTCCGCAATTGCGGTTCACCGGGAATCGTGCACCCCGCGCCACACCAGGTCCACCAGGGCCTCGGCTTCGGCCTGCCAGCGGTCTTCGGTCAGGAAGAACAGGCCGCCGAGGCTGCGCATCAGGGTCTCGGTGGTCAGGTCCGGGCGGATGGTGCCCGCGTCCACGTTGGCTTGGCGCAGGGCATCCAGCGCGTCCAGCATCGACGTGTACTTCGGCAGGTCGCCGGCCCGCAACGCGGCGGACAGGCCCCGCTTGGTCATCATGTAGTGCGCCAGATGGCCGACGACCCAGGTGCGGAACGCCTCCTCCGGCGAGTGCCGGGCCAGCAGTGACGGCACGACCTCGACCAGGTGCTGCACCTCGCGGTCGTACACCGCCAGGATCAGGTCCTCCGGGGCCGGGAAATGCCGGTAAACCGTGCCGACTCCGACTTCGGCGCGCTTCGCGATCGCGTTGTACGACACCACGCCGGTCCGTTTGAGCGATTCCGACGCGGCGACCAGGATTCTTTCGCGGTTGCGCCGCGTGTCCGCCCGTCTCGGGCTGACCGGCATTGTTTCCTCCTAGGTATCGTGGTATTTCCGGGTGTGATCTTGCGCCTGGACCCCGCTCCAGTTCGTTGCGAAGCGGATTCTATTCCGCTAGCCTCGGCGGAGCCAGTCCAAGCGGATTTCTATCCGGACAGGCTGGAACCCGAACCGGCAGCCACCACAACCACGCCGCCGGACGTCCGTGGACGCCCGCGGGAAAGAGATCGCCAAGTGGACATCTCCCTCGAGATCAACGGCAATACCGAGCGGCTGAGCGTCGAACCCGGCGTCACCCTGCTCGACGCGATGCGCGAGCGGCTCGGCATCACCGGGCCGAAGAAGGGCTGCGACCGCGGCCAATGCGGCGCCTGCACCGTGCACGTCGACGGCAGGCCGGTGCTGTCCTGTCTCACCCTCGCCGCCACCGTGCGCGGCCCCGTGACCACCGTGGAGGGGCTCGCCGCCGAGGATGAGCTGCACCCGGTACAGCAGGCTTTCCTGGAACAGGACGCACTGCAGTGCGGATTCTGCACTTCCGGGCAGATCATGTCCGCGGTCGCCGCGGTGCGCCAGGACGTGCCGGACGTGCGTGAGTTCATGTCCGGCAACATCTGCCGCTGCTCGGCGTACCCGAACATCGTCAAGGCCATCGAACAGGCGAGGCAGGCCGATGCGACCCTTTGAGCTGACCGCACCCACCACCGTCGAGGACGCGCTCGGCTCGGCCGGCACCTTCCTGGCCGGCGGCACCACGCTGGTGGACCTGATGAAGCTGGACGTGCTGACCCCGCGCCACGTACTGGACATCAACGGCCTCCCGCTGCACGGCATCGACACGAGTGACGGCCTGCGTTTCGGTGCACTGGAACGGATGGCCGACGTCGCCGCGTACCCGGGCGTCTATCCGGCGATCTCCCGGGCACTGCTGCTGAGCGCTTCGCAGCAGCTGCGGAACATGGCGAGCATCGGCGGGAACCTGCTGCAGCGCACGCGGTGCTCGTACTACCGGGACGTGACCATGCCGTGTAACCGGCGGGTTCCGGGCAGCGGATGCCCGGCGATCAACGGGGCCAACCGGATGCACGCAGTCCTCGGCACAAGCGACGCGTGCGTCGCCACGCACGCCAGTGATGTCGCGGTCGCGCTGGTCGCGTTCGACGCGGAAGTCGAACTGTCCGATTCGGACGGTACCCGCACCGTCGCGCTGAACGACTTCTATCGCGAACCGGGCTCGACCCCGGAGGTGGAGAACGACCTGCGCCCCGGTGAGCTGATCACCGAGGTGCGCGTGCCCCGGCTCGACTGGGCGGCGAATTCCACCTATGTCAAGGTTCGCGACCGGCAGTCCTACGAGTTCGCGCTGTGCTCCGCCGCGGTCGCGCTCGACGTGCAGGACGGGCAGATCGTGGACGCACGGGTCGCGGCGGGCGGAGTGGCGACTGTGCCGTGGCGACTGCGCGCGGTCGAGGCCGCGCTACGCGGCAAGGCGGCGACCGAGGAGTCCTTTGCGGACGCTGCCGCCATCGCCGGCGAAGGAGCACGCCCGTTGTCCGCCAACGGGTTCAAGCCCGCGTTGTTGCGGCGAACCATCGTCCGTGCACTGCTGGAACTGACCGAAGGGAACGGCCGATGACCGCCAGGCTGGACGGCGAGCCCAAAGCCACCGGGCGGGCCAAGTACGCGACGGACAACAACTTCCCCGGTCTGGTCCACGGCTACGTCGTGCTCAGCACGATCGCCAGCGGTTCGGTCGAGGCGATGGAGGTGACCGCGGCCAAGGGCGCGCCCGGTGTGCTCGCGGTCTACACGCCGTTCGATTCGCTGAACCTGTCCGCCACCTCCTCGCCGATTGCCGGAGAGACGTGGACTCCGTTGCGTAACAATGATGTCGAGTATTACGGCCAGCCGATCGGCATGGTGGTGGCGGAGACGTTCGAGCAGGCGCGCGACGCCGCCGCGCTCGTCGGGGTGTCCTACCGGCGCACGCCGGCGCGTACGTCGTTTGAGGATTGTCTTGCCGACGCAGAGGTCGTCGCGGGCGGAATCATGGGCAACGATGCCGAGATCTCGGTGCTCGCCCCCGGCGTCGAGTCCATTGAGGACGCGCTGGCGGCCAGTGCGGTCGTGGTCGAGGCGACTTATCGCACGGCTGCCCAGAATCACGCGGCGATGGAGCCGCATTCCGCGGTCGCGGTCTGGGCGGACGAGACCATGACCGTCTACAGTGGAAACCAGGGGAGCAACCTTCAGGCGATGGAGCTGGCCGGTGCGCTGGACCTGCCGGTGTCGTCGGTGCACGCGGTGAGCCCGTACGTCGGCGGTGCGTTCGGCGGGAAAGCACGTTGTTCGGTGCCCGCGTTCCTGGCCGCGGGTGCGGCGCGGGCGCTGGGCCGTCCGGTCAAGTGCGCGCTGACCAGGGAACAGGTCTTCACCGTGACCGCGAACCGGCCGGCCACCGTCCAGCAGGTCTCGCTCGGCGCGGACGAGAACGGCACCCTGGTCGCGGTGCGGCACGATTCCTGGTCGAGCACGCCGATTTCCAAGACGTTCGTCGAACCCACCTCGCACGGCACCTCGCGCGAGTGGTACGCCACGCCGAACATGGCGATCAGCCAGAAGATGGTGCCGCTGAACATTCCGCAGACCACGTTCATGCGGGCGCCGGGTGAGGCGCCCGGCTCGTTCGCGCTGGAGAGCGCGATGGACGAGCTGGCCGTGGCGCTGAAGATGGACCCGATCGAACTGCGCCGGCGCAACAGCTCGAACGCGCCGCCGGGCAACGATCTGCAGTGGTCGAGCAAGCACCTGGACGAGTGCTACTCGGTCGGCGCACGGGAATTCGGCTGGGCCGACCGCGTACCGAACGGGCGGACCGACGGTGATTGGCTGGTCGGCATGGGCGCCGCGACCGCGATGTTCCCCGCCCTGCTGTTCCCGACCACGGTCGGGATCACGCTCAACGAGGACGACACCGCAGTGGTCTCGACCAGTGGTGCCGACCCGGGCACCGGCCTGCTGACCATGCTCGCCGCGCTCAGCGCCGAATCACTCGACCTCGCACCGGAACGAGTCACCCCGCGGCTGGGTGATTCGCGGTACCCGGCCGGCGGGATGTCCGGCGGCTCGACCGCCACCGCGAGCGTCGGCGCGGCGATCGTGGTCGCTGCCAACGAGGTCCTGGACGCACTGGTCGCGCTGGCCGCGTCCCCGGGCGCACCGTTCGAGGGCGAGGAAGTCACCTACGCCGACGGCCGCGTTCAGGGCGAAACCGGCTCCCTGACCTTCGGCGAGCTCCTGCGCGCCGTGGGTCGCGATGCCCTGTCAGTCAGCGGCTCGGCCGGCCCGGGGGAGGAGCGCACGAAGCACTCGTTCGGCTCGTGGGGCGCCCAGTTCTGCGAGGTCCGCGTGCACCGGCTGACCGGCGAGGCACGGGTGTCGCGGATGCTCGGCGTGTTCGACGCCGGCCGGATCATCAACGACACACTGGCCCGCAGCCAGCTCTCCGGCGGCATGATCTGGGGCGTCTCGGCGGCCCTGCACGAGGGACTGGAACTCGAACCCAACGGCCGCCTGGCGAATGCCGACCTGGCGAGCTACCTGGTCCCGGTCAATGCGGACATCCCGGAAATCGACGTCCGTTTCGTCGAATACCCGGACACGTTCCACAACCCCGTCGGCGCTCGCGGTATCGGCGAAATCGGCATCGTCGGCGTGGCCGCGGCCATCGCCAACGCGATTTACAACGCCACCGGGATCCGCGTCCGGCACATCCCGATCACCCTTGAGGATCTGCTGGTCGACTGAGCGCGTCCTCGCCGGCGTCCGAACAGCAAGCGTCGGCACCGAAAGTCCGGGAATCAGCCTTGACGGTATAGACCTCCCAAGGCTCCTGCCCGGGCCCGTGGACCCACACCTTGTCCTGGACCGCATAGCAACAGGTCGTGCTGTCCTCGGTCAGGGTTTCGAGTCCTGTGCCGGTCAGGCGCCGGGCGGCCTCGTCCACCCGGTCGGTGGACTCGACCTCGATGCCGAGGTGATCCAGCACGGTGGCCTGGCCGGGTTCGCCCTCCAGCAGCACGAGCTTGAGCGCCGGTTCGGCGATGGCGAAGTTGGCGTAGCCGGGCCGGAGTTTGGCGGGCTCGGTGCCGAACAGCTTCGTGTAGAAGCCGACCGAGCCCGGCAGGTCGCCGACGCGGAGTGCGAGCTGAACGCGGGACATGGGTCCTCCTTGACCAGACGTTCATCGAGGCAGAACTGTATCTAGGTTGCTGTCTAAGTAGAGATATGTCAATATAGACGGATGTCGAAGCAACTGCCGGTCGTCGCGACAGAGGAGTGCTGCTCCTCGCTGGCGCGAGACCCGCTGTCCGAGGATCAGGCCGTCGAGCTGGCGAAACTGTTCAAAGCGATGGCCGATCCGGTGAGGCTGCGGTTGCTGTCGTTGATCGCGTCCCACTCCGGCGGTGAGGCGTGCGTGTGCGACCTGACCGAGCCGTTCGACCTGACGGGTCCCACGATTTCGCATCACCTGAAGGTCCTGCGGGAGGCCGGGTTGATCACCGGGCAGCGGCGGGGAACCTGGGTGTATTACCGCGTGCACACCGAGGTGCTGGCTCGGCTTTCGGCCGTGCTGGTCCCCGGCGGCGAGACGGTGCCGGCGTGATCACGGACGCGTCCGTGGGGGTGGTCGGCAAGCTGTCCGCGCTGGACCGTTTCCTGCCGGTGTGGATCGCCGCCGCGATGGGGGCGGGGCTGCTGGCCGGCCGGTGGATTCCCGGGCTCGGCGGGCTGCTGAACGCGGTGTCGGTGGACGGGATCTCGTTGCCGATCGCGCTCGGTCTGCTGGTGATGATGTACCCGGTGCTGGCGAAGGTTCGCTACGACCGGCTCGGTGCGGTGACCACCGACCGGCGGCTGATGTGGCTTTCGCTGACGCTGAACTGGTTGCTCGGCCCGGCGTTGATGTTCGCGCTGGCCTGGCTGCTGCTGCCGGATCTGCCCGAGTACCGCACCGGGCTGATCATCGTCGGGCTCGCCCGCTGTATCGCGATGGTGATCATCTGGAACGACCTCGCGTGCGGTGACCGGGAGGTCGCGGCCGTGCTCGTCGCGCTGAACTCGGTGTTCCAGGTCGTCATGTTCGGCGTGCTCGGCTGGTTCTACTTGGTGGTGCTTCCCGGCTGGCTCGGTCTCCCGCAGACCGGGCTGAGCGTGTCCGGCTGGCAGATCGCGAAGAGCGTACTGATCTTCCTGGGTGTACCACTGGTCGCCGGGTACTTCTCGCGTCGGCTCGGGGAACGGACGCGAGGACGTGTCTGGTACGAATCGCGATTCCTGCCGAGGATCGGGCCGGTAGCGTTGTATGGATTGCTCTTCACGATCGTGGTTCTGTTCGCGTTGCAAGGCAAGCAGATCACCGATCGCCCGCTCGACGTCGCACGGATCGCGCTGCCGCTGCTGGTCTACTTCGGACTGATGTGGGCGGGATCCTATGCACTGGGCAAGGGGATCGGCCTGTCGTATGAACGAACCACCACTCTCGCCTTCACCGCGGCGGGCAACAACTTCGAACTTGCCATCGCGGTGGCGATCGCTACTTTCGGCGCCACCAGCGGGCAAGCACTGGCCGGCGTCGTCGGCCCGCTGATCGAAGTCCCCGTGCTCGTGGCTCTGGTCTACGTCTCCCTCGCAGTGCGCCGCCGTTTCACGACATCATCCGCAACCATGTCCGCGGAGGTCTCCCATGAGCGTTCCTGAAGTGCTCTTTGTCTGTGTCCACAACGCAGGTCGTTCCCAGATGGCCGCTGGTCTGCTGCACCACCGGGCCGCCGGACAGGTCATGGTCCGTTCCGCCGGATCCGCTCCTGCCGACACGATCAATCCCGCCGTCGTTGCGGTGATGGAAGAACTCGGTATCGACCTGTCGCAGGAGTTCCCCAAACCCCTGACCACCGAGGCCGTCCAAGCCGCCGACGTCGTCATCACGATGGGGTGCGGCGACGCCTGCCCGGTCTTTCCGGGCAAGCGCTATCTCGACTGGCAGCTTGCCGACCCGGCGGGTCTGCCGATCGACGAGGTCCGTCGGATCCGCGACGAGATCGACCGGCGAGTCGCGGCTCTGCTGGCCGAACTCGTTCCCGCGTAGGAAACTCCTTGACCACCGTCCCGTTTGAGCTGTCGTCTGCCATTTCTCGAGGCCGGGAGCAAAGCCCCGTTCAGCTCACGAGCCGGAGGAGCGTGCTGACCCGCTGCCGCACGCGACGGCCCGCCAGCGAAGCCGGGGTTCCCCGGATCAGCGCACGCTGCGCAGACGACGCCCGGTGGAGGGGCCGAGCAGGCGATTGACATCCTCGGCGGAGAACGCATGCGGGTCGAAGTCGTCAGGCGAGGCCAAGCCGAGCCAGTCGAGCAGGCTTTCGTGGCTCTCTGCGCCCGGGTCGGCCAGCGTCGCCTTCAGCTCCCGGTAACCCCAGACACCGCCACAGTCCTCCGGCGGGCACGTCCCCTTGCCTGCGGTGCAGATCGCCCCGGTCCCACCGTTGTCATCGGGCAGGACCTTCTCCAACGTGATGTCGTGCTCCCACCAGTCCCCGAAGTCGTAGGTGTAGTCCAGCCGGTCGCCGACATCGGTCAGCAGCTGGAACAGCCGGACCGCCCGCTCGTCGGCGTGACCGAGGTCCGGGTCGGGGATCCCGTAGTCGGCACCGCTCTGGGAGAATACGTGCAGGTGGCAATCATCCCAGCCCATCGCGGCCTGGACCACCTCGTGGAGGCTGCCGAGGTCGAGATCAGCGGGTACTTCGAGGCGCCGCCACACCGGTGGTTTCGTCACGCCGCGCAGGGTGACCTTGATCTGGTAGCGGGCACCGGGCGGCATCGCGGTGGCCGGGTGCGGCAGGGGAATCCGGGGCGTCACGACCGGCCGGCCGGTCAGCAGCGCGACCAGCCGGGACGTTGCCGGGTGGTCCGAGTCGTTCAATACCGGCAGGATCTCGGACAGCGCGTCGCCGACCTGATCCCGCAGCAGCGCGGCCACCAACCGCGGGGGCAGGTCGGGTGGTAACCCGTCCAGCAGGATATCCACGGAGTCCACGGTGATCCATGCCATGTCGGCCTCGGCCGGCTCCGTGTCCTCCTGCTCGGCCAGCCAGACTCGCGCGTAGGCGCCGGACCCGCCTTGGGCCGCTCGCTCCCGCCAAGCGGGGGCCGCGTCCGGACCGCACGCCCGGGCCAGCGTGAGGGCGGTGAGTCGCTGCTTTCCCGAGCCGGATTCACCGGCAGCGAGCAATTCGCGGGCGGCCGTCACCGGGTTACGGGCGGACAGCCACGGACGGGCCATCAGCAGGGCGACCCCATCCGGCAGTCCCGCGACCGCGCTCACCAGCGTGATCGCGTCGGCATCGGCCGCCGGTGCCCCCTGGCGGAAGAGGACGTCGGTGAACCAGCGACCCAGCGGGGTCAGCTCGGCCTCCCCGTCGCGCAGGCTCGCGATGCCGAACTCGCCAAGAGCTTCGACCAGCTTGACCTCGTCGATCCCCAGCATGCCGTCCAGCTCATCGGGAAGGCCGGACATGTCCTGCGGCGTCATCATCGAGGACGCGCAGGACGGGCAGGAACAACCCGTTGTGCCACCCTCGAGCACATCCGATATGTGTTCGCCCAAGTCATCCAGGGAAACCGCGCTGTCCGCCTCATGCAGGACGGCCAACCCGCCCAGCACCTGCGGATCGGGCTCGTCCGACTCGCCGGCCAGCCCGAAACACCCCAGAACACACTGGGTCCAGACGGCCAGAACGGCGTCCGCGGTCCCGCCGGTCCAGGTCCCCAGTGCAGCGCCTGCCGTCGCCCGGCCGCGGTCCACCTCGACGAACCCGGCCGCCAGCGCGACCGTCCACACCATCATCAGCCGGTCGATGTCCAGCGCGCTGCGGGGCTTGCGTGTGCGCAGTTCGATCCCGAGCAGGTCACATACCTCGACGACGGCGGCGGGCTTGGGCACGCCACGAGTGGTCAGTGGCCGACCGGACCCAACCCATCCGGCCAGCTTTTCTGCGTCGCTGAGCGTCCGACAAGCGCGAGCCGCCGAAACCAACTGCTCCGGTGAGGAAGCCGACTGATGTTCCATGGGGTCACCCTACGTGCGTCGGTCACACGGGCTCCGGCCACCGCGCTGCCGGACGATTGACCGCGCGGGGACAACGCGGCATGCGCTACCGAAGGGCTGTCGACAAGCTGCGCGTGCTGGATGAGGCGTGCCAGCGGACGACGCGTCTGCCGCGCGGTTCACCAGTTGGCGGGTGTCGCTGAGCTGGAGGCGTCTCTGCAGGGAGGGCATGGCTCTACGGATGGCCAGCAGGTTTTAGCGGGCGCGGCGACTGGTAAATTCCACACCGTTGATGAACACTCAGAATCAGGCGAGACTCCGCCGCAACATCGCTGCTGAAGGCAAGGCCGTTGTCGCCAGGAACGGTGTCAGCGCGGTCGACGTCTTGCTCGCCACCGGTTGGCTTCGCCCGGATCAGGTCGAGGACTGGCGGCGTGCCCGCGTGCCGTACCTGGAGCGGGTGGTGGTCGCCAGCCTGCCCAAGATCAGTACGGCTATGCAGATCGTCCGGAGTTGGCCGAGAGCGAAGGCACGCGCCCCAGCGAGACTGTCTATATGTCTTGGACGAGGGATCGCCACCGGCTGCGGTTCTCCACATCGGGTGACCCGGACATCGAGCGCGCCTACCGCACCCACTGGTTGCCGCCCAAGACGAACGGGCGTCCAGACGACGGGTGAGTCCGGCTGCACGCGAGCGGGCCCGGAAAGCACATGAGGGGATATATGAAGACGACAGCGCGGGAGCGGTTGGCACGGCTGTTCGCGGGTGCCGAGCCGGCTGGGTCGTTCAGTGCCCAGATGACGGCTCCGGCACAAGTGCTGGAGCTTGAGGTATCCGGGGCCGGGCGGGTCCGCCTTCCGGTTCGCGCGCCCATGGCCAAGAAGCTGATCGCGGTGGCACGTCCGGCGATGTTCGGCCGGGGTGAGAAGACGTTGACCGACACCAGCGTGCGTGACACCTGGGAACTGACCCCGGATCAGTTCACGCTCGGCGGGTCCGGCTGGACGGCGTTGCTGGACGGTGTGTTGGAGCACTTCCGTGACGAGCTCGGGCTTCCACGGAGGACACGGCTGCGTGCCGAGCCGCACTCGATGCTGGTGTACGGCAAAGGGCAGTTCTTCCTGCCCCACCAGGACTCGGAGAAGCACGACGCGATGATAGCCACGCTGGTGGTGTCACTGCCGTCGGTGCACACCGGTGGGGAGCTGGTCATCGACCACGCCGGGGAGAGCAGGAGCTACCGTGCGTCGAGGGAGGACCTGACGCTCGTGGCGTTCTATTCCGACTGCCGGCACGAGGTCACGCCGGTGCGGTCCGGGTACAGGCTGACGCTCACGTTCAACCTGCTCGCCGACACCGGGACTTCGGCGCCGGACGCTGGTCCGGTCACCGAGATGGCGGACTGCCTGGCCGAACATTTCGCCACACCGGCCACCTCGCGGTTCGGCGGGCGCGACCTCGACCCGCCGAACCGGCTGGTCTTCCTGCTCGACCACGAGTACACCCAGCGAGGCCTGGGTTGGCGCCGGCTCAAGGGCGTCGACGCGGACCGGGCCGCGTCGCTGCGGGCCGCGGCCGAGCGGGCAGGCTGCGAGACGGTGCTGGCGCTCGCCGAGGTGAAGGAGACCTGGGATGTCGAACCGTCCGGCGGCTATCAGTGGAACGGCTACTACGACGAAGATGACACGGATCCGGACGACTATCAGCTCACCGACCTGATCGACGACGAGATCACTCTCGGCTGGTGGACCCGCCCGGACAGCATGGGAGGCGAGTCGATCTCGCTGCATGTCCGCGACCACGAAGTCTGCGCGACCACCCCGAGCAAGGCTCTGGAGCCCTACGAATCCGAGTACGAGGGCTACATGGGCAACTACGGCAACACGCTGGACCGGTGGTACCGGCGGGCCGCAATCGTCATGTGGCCCCGGGAGCGGGCGTTCGCGGCGCGTGCCGAGGCCGGATCACAGTGGGCGTTGCACGAGCTTCACGATCGCATCGAGGCCGGTGATTGGGCGGGGGCCCGCGCTGCGGCGGAGTTACTGGCCCCGTTCTGGCACCGGGCCGCGCCACAGGCGGGACTGCTCGACGTGCTGGGCGTGGCCGCGGGCCTGCGTGCCGCCGGGACGGCCACGATGCTGCTGGAGCCGTTCCGTGTGGAGACACTCACCCAGGAGCACGCGGCAGGACTGGCGGCAGCGGCAGGGCGCTACGGCGAGAAGTGGACACAGGACGTCATCAACGGCTGGTTCGGACAGAGGCGCCAATACGGAACCGACCGGCGCGAGTGGGTCGAGGGGCTGCCGGGACTGTGCGAGGCGCTGCGCGTTGCCGGGAGACCGGAGGTGGCGCGGCTGCTAACCGCCGGAACGTGGCGCTGGCTGCACGACGAGTTGCGGACCTGGACCGCGACCGCGCGCACCGACATCCGTCGACCGCAGTTGGAGCAGCTCAGTTCACCGCTGGTGCGGCTGCTCGATGCGGCAGGCGAAACGCAGCGCGAGGAGATCAGCGCAGCACTGCGCGGATGCGCGGACACGGTGGTGGAGTGCCTGATGCCGGCGCTGCGTTCGGTGGCCTCGCGGCGAACATCGGGCTTCGACGAGATCGCGCGAGACTGCGCGCAACGGCTCGCCGCGATCCTCGCGCAACCGCAACGGGAAGACGACGATTGGTCGATCGCATGGACCGGGTGCCGGTGCGAGCTGTGCGACATGCTGGGCACGTTCCTCGGCTCCCGGACACAGCGGACCTTCGAATGGCCGCTCGCGAAAGACGGACGCCGCCACGTGCACACCCAGATCGACTCAGCCGACCTGACGGTACGGCATCAGACCCGGCGACAGGGCCGGCCCTACACCCTCGTGCTGACGAAAACCGACGAGCTGTTCACCCGCGCAGCGACGGCGCGGCGCAACGCCGAGGCCGACCTGGCATGGTTGACCGCGACGTGGGATGACGTAACGTGACCATGAAGTGAGACAGCGGTACCGATTACACACGGTAATATCGCACCGTCCTGGACGGGCTTCGACTCGAACGGCTCCTCCACGGGGTGCGGCTTGAGCAGTGCCGGAGTTTGCCGGCCCGCGAGAATGGGGCATCTTCGCCGGCCAGGTCAGGTATTGGCCGTGTTGAGCGTGTTCTGCCCACCACGATCATGGCCCGCCAGCAAATGCTGGCGGGCCATGATCTTTGCCGTCGGACGGCCTGGGAGGGTGGCCTGAATGGTGTTTCCTCTGTTCAGGCCACTTCGAAGACTCCCAGGATCACACGTCGTAGTACAGCGAGAACTCGTACGGGTGCGGACGCAGCCGCAGCGGGTCGATCTCGTTCTCGCGCTTGAACTGGATCCACGTCTCGATCACGTCGGAGGTGAAGACACCGCCTTCGAGCAGGAACTCGTGGTCGGCTTCCAGGGTGTCCAGCACGGTGCCGAGGTCGCCCGGGACCAGCTTGACGTTCTTGGCCTCCTCGGGCGGCAGCTCGTAGAGGTCCTTGTCGATCGGCTCCGGCGGCTCGATCTTGTTCTTGATGCCGTCGAGGCCGGCCATCATCATCGCGGAGAACGCCAGGTACGGGTTGCCCGAGGAGTCCGGGCAGCGGAACTCGGCGCGCTTGGCCTTCGGGTTGTTGCCGGTGATCGGGATCCGCACGCAGGCCGAGCGGTTGCGCTGCGAGTACACCAGGCTGACCGGCGCCTCGAAGCCCGGTACCAGGCGGTGATAGGAGTTCACCGTCGGGTTGGTGAAGGCCAGCAGGCTCGGGGCGTGCTTGAGCAGGCCGCCGATGTAGTGGCGCGCGGTGTCCGACAGGCCCGCGTACCCGGACTCGTCGTGGAACAGCGGCTGGCCGTCCTTCCACAGCGACTGGTGGCAGTGCATGCCCGAGCCGTTGTCCCCGGACAGCGGCTTCGGCATGAACGTCGCGGTCTTGCCTGCGGCGAACACGGTGTTCTTCACGATGTACTTGAACAGCTGCAGGTCGTCCGCAGCGTGCAGCAGCGTGTTGAACTTGTAGTTGATCTCGGTCTGGCCCGCGGTGCCCACCTCGTGGTGTGCGCGCTCGATCTCGAAGCCCTGGCCCTGCAGCTGCCGGACGATGTCGTCGCGCAGGTCGGCGAAGTGGTCGACCGGCGGGACCGGGAAGTAGCCGCCCTTGAACCGGGTCTTGTAGCCCTGGTTGCCGCCCTCGGTGTCGGCGCCGGTGTTCCACCAGCCCTCGACCGAGTCGATCTCGTGGAACGACAGGTGCTCAGCGTCCTCGAAGCGGACCGAGTCGAAGATGTAGAACTCGGCTTCCGGGCCGAAGTACACGTTGTCGGCGACGCCGTACTCGGCGATGTACTGCTCGGCCTTGCGCGCGATGTTGCGCGGGTCGCGGCTGTAGGCCTCGCGCGTGAACGGGTCGTGCACGAAGAAGTTGAGCGACAGCGTCTTGGTCTTGCGGAACGGGTCGATCCGGGCGGTCTCGGGGTCCGGCAGCAGCAGCATGTCGGACTCGTGGATCGACTGGAAGCCGCGTACCGAGGAGCCGTCGAAGGCCAGACCCTCTTCGTAGGCCTCGAGGTCGAACGCCTTGGCGGGCACCGTGAAGTGCTGCATGACGCCCGGCAGGTCACAGAACCTGACGTCGATGGACTCCACCTTCTCGTCGGCGATGAGGCGCTGGATGTCGTCTGGAGTAGTGGGCACCCTCGGTGACTCCTTCTCGTTCGTTACCGGCGGCAGTACTCTCTTCGGCTCACGCTAAGAGCGCGGTGTTGCCCGACCGTCACCCGAATGTTTCGCGGGTGTTAACGGGTCGCCGGGCGCAGCTAGTCGACCAGGCAGAATGTGGCGTCCGCCACCGGCATACCCTGGACGGGTGGCGAGATGGACGGGTGAATGGCTGCCGGGCACCGGCGACCCCACGACGCGGCAGGACGCACCCAAGTGGCCCGGGGAGCGGTTCGGGCTGCCCGAGACGGGCGTCGGCGCGGTTGCGAGTGGCGGGCAGCGCGTGCTCGCGCTGATCGTGGACCTGGTGCTCGCCGCGCTCATCACGGGGCTGTTCGTACGTTACGACCTGCAGAACGTGGCCGCGATGCAGACGTTCAACCTGTGGGCGGGCGGGGTGTGGGCGGTGCTCACCGTGTTCCCCGTGACCTTCTTCGGCTTCACACCGGGCATGGGCGCGCTCGGTATCCGCGTCGCGCGGCTCGACGGTGCGACCATGGTCGGCCCCTGGCGCGCGCTGGTCCGGATGGTGCTGACTGTGCTGATCCTGCCGCCGCTGGTGCGCAACGTCGACAGCCGCAACTGGCTCGACCGGGCGACCGGCACCGTCGTCATCCGGATGCGCTGACAACCGGCCCCCGGAAAGCCGTGAAGGGCACCTTCACGGACTGAAGGTGCCCTTCACGGCATTGCGTCGGATGGTGTCAGCGGCGGCGGATGGTGCGCTGTACGTTGCGCATCTTCGCGCCGGCCGGCATCGGGCCCTTCGGCATCGCGGCGCCACGCGAGCCGAGCGCGGCGAGCTTCGCCTCCAGCGCGTCCACCTGGGCCGGCTTGAGGTTGCGCGGCAGCTTCGTGAGGTGGCTCTGCAGCTTCTTGAGCGGTATCTGGTTGTCCTCGTGCCCGATCGTGAAGTCGTAGATCGGGGTCTCGCCGATCAACCGGGCGACGCGCTTCTTCTCCTGCGCGAGGAGCGTCTTCACCCGGTGCGGCGCGCCCTCCGCGACGAGCACCACGCCGGGGTGCCCGAGCACGCGGTGCACGGCGTCGAGCTGCGTCGTGGCGGCCACCGTCGGCGTGACCTTCCACTTGCCGCGCAGGTTCTCCAGCGCCCACGCGGCCGCGCCGGGCTGGCCATCGGCCTTCGCGAAGACGGTGCGCTGCACCCGGCGGCCGAAGATGATCACGGCGAGCAGCAGCCCGAGCACAACGCCCAGCGGCAACAGCGCCCACTGCATGTCGAAGAGGAACCCGATGCCGAACAGGGCACCGGCGACGACCACGATCGAACCGACCATCCAGGGGATGAGCAGCGGATCTTCGCGGCGCTGCATCTTGAACGCCTCGAAGAACTGCCCGCGCCGCGCCTTACCTGCCGCGCGCTTCTCCCGCTTGGCCTCCTTGGCCGCTTCCTTGTCCTGCTTACCCGCCATATGACCAGGATACGGCCGCGTGCCCGGCCACGAATCCGTCGGCCCCCTCTGCGAGGATCGCGCAGTGGCCACCGCATCGTCTCCCCAGAGCCGTCCACGCCGTCCCAGCTTGCTCGACGGGCTCGACCCGGAGCAGCGTGCCGCCGCGGCCGCACCTCGCGGGCCGGTCTGCGTCCTCGCCGGGGCGGGCACGGGGAAGACGCGCACGATCACGCACCGTATCGCGCATCTGGTTCGCTCTGGACACGTCGCGCCTGGTCAGGTGCTCGCGGTCACCTTCACCGCGCGCGCGGCGGGTGAGATGCGTACGCGGCTTCGCGGGCTCGGCGTCGACGCTGCGCAGGCGCTGACCTTTCACGCGGCAGCGCGGCGACAGCTCCGTTACTTCTGGCCAAGGGTCGTCGGGGACCGGCCGTGGGACCTGGTCGACAACAAGTTCCGTCTCGTCGCGCAGGCCGCGCAGCGTCTTCGGCTGAGCACCGAGGCCGAGGTGGTACGCGACCTCGCCAGTGAGATCGAGTGGAGTAAGGCTTCGCTGGTCTCGCCGGACGAGTACGCGGCTGTCGCGGCGCGTACGCAGCGTGAGACGCCGGCGCCGGTCGCACAGGTGGCCGAGGTGTACCGGCAGTACGAAGAGCTGAAGACGGCCGCGCAGGTGCTCGATTTCGACGATCTGCTGCTGCACACCACCGCAGTGCTCGAAAAGCACGAAGCGGTCGCTGTCGAGTTTCGCGATCGTTACCGCTGCTTCGTTGTCGACGAGTATCAGGACGTCACCCCGTTGCAGCAGCGTCTGCTCGACGCCTGGCTCGGTGGTCGCGACGACCTCACGGTGGTCGGCGACGCCAACCAGACCATTTACTCGTTCGGCGGTGCTTCGCCGCGGTCGTTGCTGGAGTTCACGCGGCGCTTCCCGGAAGCGACCGTGGTGCGGCTGGAGCGTGATTACCGGTCGACGCCCCAGGTGGTGTCGCTCGCGAACCAGGTGATCGGCGCGGCCCGTGGCCGTCCGGCCGGTTCGCGCCTGAAGCTCATCGGCCAGCGGCCCGAAGGGCCGGACCCACTGTTCGCCGAGCATGAGGACGAAGCCGCCGAGGCCGCTGCGGTCGCGGGCCGTGTCCGCGAGCTGCTCGACGGCGGCGTGGCAGCGAGTGAGATCGCGGTGCTGTTCCGCGTGAACGCGCAGTCGGAGGCGTACGAGCAAGCGCTTACCGAGGTCGGGATCCCGTACCTGGTTCGTGGCGGTGAGCGGTTCTTCCAGCGCACCGAGGTGCGGCAGGCGATGTCGGCGCTGCGTACGGCGGCTATGGAGCCGTCAGGCCCCGAGCTGGTCACCGCTGTGCGTTCGGTTCTCGCGCGGGTTGGCCTTACTGAGCAGCCACCTGCGGGCGGCGCGGCGAAGGAGCGGTGGGACGCGCTGCTAGCGCTCGTCGAGCTGGCCGAGGAGCTGGCCGCTGCAGTCGACGACGCCGACCTGTCACGTTTCGTCGCGGACCTCGAACAGCGCGCGGCGGCGCAGCATCCACCGACAGTCGAAGGCGTCACGCTGGCGTCGCTTCACGCGGCGAAGGGGCTTGAGTGGGACGCCGTGTTCCTCGTCGGCCTGTCCGAGGGCACGATGCCGATCCTGCACGCCGACGGTGACGACTCGGCGATCGAGGAGGAGCGTCGGCTGTTCTACGTCGGGGTCACGCGGGCGCGGGAGCACCTGTCGTTGTCGTGGTCGCTCTCGCGTGGCCCGGGCAGCCGTCGCAACCGCCGGCGCAGCCGGTTTCTCTACGGGCTGATTCCGGAGGATCACCCGGCGGCGCGGATCGCGCGGGCACAGCAGGCGCCGAAGACGGCCACGAAGGTGAACCGCTGCCGGCTGTGCGACGGTCCGCTGGTGCAGACCATGGAAGTGAAGCTGGGCCGGTGCGGACGGTGCCCGTCCACAGTGGATGAAGATCTGCTGGAGAAGCTGAAGGCCTGGCGGGGCGAACGGTCGCGGGAGCTGAAGGTGCCGGCGTTCGTGGTGTTCACCGACGCTACCCTGATGGCCATTGCCGAACAGCGGCCGACCGACGACGGTGCGCTCGTGTCGATCTCCGGCATCGGGGCCACGAAGCTGGCCCGCTTCGGCTCGGAAGTGCTCGACGTGGTGCGTGCCTCGATGCGGTCTTGACCGCGTCGTCTCCGTGATCGATGCGGCGAACCCGCTGCTCAGGGGCGATCTTCGTCTCTTCGGAAGAGATTTGGGAAAATCGGTTGCTCCGCTCTCCCCGGAGCAATAACCTGCTGGTACGTCCGGGCGGAGCGCGCCCGGCCTGGGGACCATGTGACGAGTGCCGCCCGGTGCGGCGAGCGTCCGGACAGCGAGAGGTGGTGTCAGCGACGTGAACGGCAATCCGATGATCATGTGCCCTGGCACCGGTCTGTCCGTTGGTGTGACCCCTGCCCCGCGTCCGGGCACCGGTGTGTCCGCTGCTGCTCGCTTCGGAGGAGACCTCCGTCGGACTGAGCGCACGTGGAGCCCAGATGGCAGCACTCACCGGTTCGCGACCGTCGTCGCGTACCCGCGAGTTGGTGCCGATCTGCCGATCGTCAAGCAGTTCCGTGTTCCGTTGTCGTTACGGGAGCGAAGTTCCTGACCTGAGTCAGGACACGAGGCTCACGAAGGCCGCGGAACCGGTAACCGGATCCGCGGCCTTCGTGTTTTTTTGGCTGCTCAACCCTGAGGAACAAGGTGTCCAGTCCGATCACCGTCCCGACCACCACTTCGCAAAGGAGCACGGAAATGTCATCCGCCATCGCACTCGCCGAGAGTGTCGTGCCCGACGGGTTCGACCTCGGCGATCTGCTCGGCGGCGTCGCCGAACCCGAGCTGCCCTGCCGCTCGCGCGACGCCGACCTGTGGTTCGCCGAATCGCCCGCCGAACTCGAGCGGGCCAAGGCGTTCTGCGCCGGTTGCCCGGTCCGCGAGGCCTGCCTGGCCGGCGCCCTCGCCCGGCGTGAGCCCTGGGGAGTCTGGGGCGGTGAGATCTTCGAGCGTGGCGCAGTGATCGCGCGCAAGCGGCCCCGCGGCCGCCCGCGCAAGAACGCCACCCTCGAGCCCGCCGCCACCACAACCGCCCGGAGCGCCGCCGCATGACCGCCGACCTGCTGACCACCCGCGATTACGAGGCCCGCACCGGGGAAATCGCCCGCGCGCAGCCGAAACCGAAGCAGAGCAAGACTCAGGAGACCACCACGATGTTGCTGCACGAAGAACTGTCCCGTGCCCGAATACGGGACTTCCACACCGAGGCGGAGGCGCAGCGCCCCTGGCGCCGCGCCCGAGCCGCCCGCCGCTGGACCCGCCTGGCCCGCTGGGCGGCCAACCACGCGAAACGCCATCTGATTCAGGACTGACCACGGTTCTCCCTGCGGGCCCGAACCTTCGGGCCCGCAGGGGTTCCCTGGCGACCAGTGGTTTGCAGCGCCTCCATGGGCGCCGGTCGCTCGCAGGGGTTCATTGGCTGTCGGTGGCTCGCAAGGTTTCCGCGGCGTCCCGTAGGGATTCCATTGGGCGCCGGTGGCTCGCAAGGTTTCCATCGGCGCTGGTGACTCGCAAGGTTTCCGGGTCGTTCCGCAGGGTTCCGGGTCATAGGCTCCAGGCCATGCTTGCGGTACTCAAGCCCGCGAGCTGCCCGGTACCCGGCGTCGTTCCCGGTCCGGACTGGTGGATTTCGTTGGCCCGCTTTGTTTTCCGGCTTCGGGGGACCGGGATGTCACTCGGAACCATTCCCCGTCTAGGGGCGTTTCGTGTACACAAGCCGTTGCTCAGCGAGGTATCGATGGAGACGTGAAGCGGACGCGCCCGTCGTCCGCAGACCAAGCGAATGCGACTTCGCGAACTCGTTGAGGCTCGGCTTGTCCGTCCGCGGCTGCGGCAGATTTTGGTGGCAGCCAAGTCCCGTCCCGGGGCCGACAAACTGAGGCCGACAACAGGCACCTGACGGTCGAGACGACGGAGTCACCAGGTCACCCGGTGCCTGCCCGGTGACTTCCAGTCGGGTGGACGCGGAGTCGGCAGGTGACCAGTGCTTGCCCGGCGATTTCCGGTTGGGTGGGCGTGGGTTCGTCGGGTGGCGTAGCGCGCTCGCCCGGTGACCTTCGGTCGGAGACGGAGTCGCCAGGTGGCTTGATACATGCCCGAGCTGCTCCGGTTCGGTGGGCACGGGGTCGCCAGGTGGCCTGGCGCCCGCCCCGTGATCTCCGGTCGGCGGACACGGAGTCACCTGGTGACTCGGCACTTGCCGGTGACTTCCGGTCGGGTCGGCACGGAGTCATCAGGTGACCCCGGCGCTTGCCGCGGCACCTTCGGCTTGCCCGGTGGCCTCCGGTCGGGTGGACTTCGCTTCCCGGCGCGACCCGCGCGGGGGTTCCGTTTCGAGCCATTCTGCCATCGTGCGTGCTCGACATTCGTAAGCATCTTGGCGTGCATTGCCGTTTCCGCTGGTGCTGGAGGCTTGCGGGCACGTGGGTGTTTGCGGACTCCGGAGCACTCGCGTGTGTATCGGGGAGCGGCACGTTCGGTGGGCCTGCGGGAGAGCCATCCGGACGATGGTCGTTGCCGGGTGTTCAATGGGGGCCATGTCCGCGCATACCCACGATCACATCGACTGGGCCGACCGGCTCGCGGTGCTCCGCGCCGCCGACGGTCTCGATTCCGAGGCGCAAGCAGCCGCGGTCGCGCGGCTCGTCGCGCAGCTTCCCAACGGCCCGACAGTAGTCGATCTCGGCTGCGGCGCCGGTGGGGTGAGCACGCACTTCGCCCGGGAACTCGCGGCTCGGGACGGCGGCACGATCGTGCTGGCCGACGCGACGCCGGAATTGCTCGGCGAAGCCGAACGAGCGGTCCGAGCAGTGGCGGGTCCGCCCGTCGAGGTGCGGGCGGTGCGTGCCGATCTTGCCGACGCCGAACTGCCGGCGAGGTTGCCTGCCGCCGATCTGGTCTGGGCCTCGCGGGTGGTGCACCACTTGCCGGACCAGCAGGCCGCGGTCGCGACGCTCGCCGCCACGGTCCGGCCGGGTGGAATCGTCGCGCTGGCCGAGGGCGGGTTGAGTTTCGCTTGCCTCCCTTGGGATCTCGGGCTTGGACGTCCAGGGCTCGAAGACCGGTTGCGCGCAGCCCAGGCCGAATGGTTCGCCGGAATGCGAGAAGGTATCGACGGCTCGGTGCCGATGCCCTACGGCTGGCCGATCGCGCTCAAGCACGCCGGGCTCACCGGGATCGGCTCGTTCAGCGTGCTGGTGGACCACCCCGCGCCAGGCCCGGACACTCTGCCCGGCTACCTGCACCACCACCTTTCCCAACTCGCCGAACACGCCGCCGACCTCCTCACCGACGACGACCGCAGCACCCTCGCCGCGCTCCTCGACCCGGCCGGCCCGCACCACCTCGCGAACCGCCGAGACCTGTACCTCCTCGGCGCCCGTACCGTGCACTACGGACGTCGCGCATGACCACTCCGAACGCCGCCTGCTCCCGCTGTGGCCGCCTCCGCGCCACGGAGACCGACGCACTCGCCGCCCTGGCCTGGGCTTGTACCAAAGACAACGGCACCGAACGCTGGCTTTGCCCGGAATGCGCCCGCACTCACACCCGCGACATCGAAGGCAAACTGCCCGACGAATACTGGTGAACGAGAGCACTCCAGCGACCTTTCACGAACAGCTACCTCGTACGACCTGCTCCACCCGCGCTGCCGATATCGCGCCGCTGTCAGGGATCGACCGGCCTAGATGCCGAGGCGTGACCGTAGCGCGGAAGCGTCACCAAGCGAGCAGCCAAGACCGTGACGAGGCCAACCCTTCGGCGAACCAATGTTGCAGGCAAGCCAACGTTGCGCGGTTGAGTAAGGTCGCCCGGTGAGGCAAGAGCGGGTTGTGCGGTGAGGCAAGATCGTGCGGTTGGCAAGGTTGCGGGCCTGCCGGCGTTGAGTGGTGGGCAAGGTTGCGGGGCAAGGGCAGGTTGCGCCGTGACGCGGGCTCGTGCGGCGAGCAGGGTCTTAAAGTGGGGTAGGGGTGCGTGGTAGCCAAGGTCGCAAGGGCGGCAGTACGGCCCGAGGAAACCCGATCATGCGACCGACGCTGGTTGTTCGGATTTGCGGGTCGCGCAGCGTCAGCGGGTCTACTCGGTCCGGAGTATGCGTTCGGCCGACCGGGCTGGGAACGATTGGTGCGATTTCCTCCTTGTCTGTCGGGGTTCCGTCAAGCGACGGGCAGGGACTCCAGTGCTTGCATGGTCTCCAGCGAGAGCATGCGCGCGTTTTCCAGCGTCACGACTGTCCAGCGTTCGTTCTGCCACACCGCGACGAAGAGCTGCATGGAGAAACGAGTCGACGGCCGCTCTGACTCGCCCGGCATGAGGAGGCCGACGCGGCTGTGCACGACCCCGACTCCGGGACTGATGATCCTGGCGAACACGACCTCGCCGTTGACCAGCTGTGAGCCCTTCAACGCCGTGTCGAAGAGGGCCTCTTGCGCGGCGATCATGTCCGCGCGATTGCGGTAGACCGTGCCTTCGAGTTCGACCGACAGGGCGTCCTCGGCGAAGTCAGCGAAGAAGCCGGAGGCGTCCCCTCGGTTCCAGGCCTCGTACATCCGGAACGGGATGGTGCTCATCGCCTCGACCGCTTGTTCCATGTGATCACCTTTCTGCGCGCTGTGCACCACCATCTTCTCGAGATTGCGCTGCGGGCGCCTTGACTGTCCGTGCACGGTTGCTGTCCGTCAGCGCCGATGCGTTGTAGCCGTACGTTTTCTTGAAAAGCCTGCTGAAATGCGCCGGGTCCGCGAATCCCCAACGCGCAGCGACGGCCGAGACCGTTCGGTCGCTCAAGGTCAGGTCGGCGCGGCAGCGTTCCAGGCGGCGCTGCCGGATCAGCGCCGCAATGGTCAGCGGTTGATCCTCGAAGAGCTTGTGGAGCCGCCGGACCGAGATGTGATGCGCCGAGGCGATTGCGGCCGGGCAGAGGTCCCGTTCGGACAGTCGCGCTTCGACAAAGCCGACGATGCGTTCACGCAACGCTTGATCGGGGACTGGGCGTTCGTCGCCCAGCTGCGCTCCCAGTGCGACAGCGATCAGCTCTGTCACCGCGGCCGCCGAGCGATCCGCCTCCCCGGCACGGAACCCGGTCAGCGATCGGGCCATGTCCCGCGCCAGCGAGGACACCAATGCCCCAGGTCCTCGGCCGCCGTCGATACGCACACCGGCCAACCGGGCGGCGTCGGCCGGGCGGAGCCGTAGCTCGTTCCGGGGCACCAGCATGCTCACGTGCGTGCAGTCGGTGCTGATGTACCGGACCGGTCTGGCCGGATCGATGAGGACCAGATCGGCCGGCCCCAGCTCGGCGACCTCGCTGCCCTGCTCGACCCGCGCGGAGCCCTTCGTGACCAGGTCGATCTGCCACAGCGCTTCGTCGCCGGCGCGGATCCCCCGAGGATTCCGGAAGCATTCACCACCTGGCGTGGCCAGCTCGATCATCTTGAGCGGACCGAGATCGCGGGTGACGACACTGGCCCGGAACTCCGCCGCGTCGAGCCGGCGGCTGTGCAAGGGCGGCAACCCGCTGGCGGCCATCGACCCTTGGAAGGCCGCGACATCGAGGAACACAGCGTCCACAGTAGACGCGCACACGGCGTTGGTGGCAGGGCTTCGGCGACTGCCTGGCGTGGGTACGAGAACTTCAGTCGACATGGCGATTCACCTCCTTGTTTCTGTGTCAATCCGGCCTCAAGCCGCGTTTCCTGCGTGGTAGACGGCGCGGACCTTGGGCCGTGGGGTGCGGGCGGCCTGGGTGTAGGCACTCAGTAGTTCACGGCTCATCTCGTCGGGCGTGTCGACGAGTTGCCGCGGGGTGCAGCGGAACAGCACGGTGCCGGTGGCGGCGAGCGACAGGTGACTGAAGTCGGTGGGGCCTGCGGAAGTCCGGTAGCGCCAGGCCATCCCGACCTGGTCCCACCAGGCGTCCGCGGTGCCGATTCGCCTGCCGCGGCGATCGCAGAGGGCCACGTTCCATTGCGGCGCGGGCAACGGGGTCTGCCGGAGGACGTGGAGGGCTTGGCCGTGGGCGAACGTTTCCCGGTCGTCCAGACCGCGAAGGACGGAACGCACCGCCGCGGAGCCGCGCTGGTTGCCTGCGTCGAGCTCGGCGGCCAACTCGGCGCGGTCACAGAGTCCCCAGTACAACGGCAGCGAAACAAGCTGCGCGACGGTGTCCGGTTCGTTCTCCCGGCGCGCCATGTCCAGCGCGGCGCGCGCCGGCGTGGCGTAGGGCAGGCCGTCGACCATCACCGGCTCCGGCATCCGTGCCGTGCGGCTCGCGATGAGCCCCGGCTCCGAGGCGAGCCGGCGGTAGTGCGGCACGAGTAGGTGGATCTGGGCGGTGAGCGGGTGGTTGACCCCGTGGGCACGGAGCGCGTCCGCGCCGGTGATCACGGCGTGCGGGCGGCAACGCGCGATTGCCGCGTGCAGGAGTTGCTCCCGGCTCGGAGGTTTGTCGTGCACCAGGAACACTCCGGAATAGACCTGCTGCCACGGCCCGCCGGGCCCGGAGAGCTTCGCGATCCTTCGCTCCGAGATCCCCGCGTCGCGGAGATGGCTCCGCACAAGCACGCCGTTGGTCACCAGGTCACTGAAAGCGACCGGATCGGAACCAGTGGTAGTCGTCATGCATCGAGAATGACGGCTCTGCCATTCGAGTGGAACAGCCGCCGCGGATCTGTGGACAACTTCCTGCCACCAAACCGAAAACGCCCCATTCTGTGGATAACTCAGGCCGCGAAACCGGGCTGCCACCGTTCCACGATGCCGCGTGCCGGGATGTCCGCGTCGAGCTGGCAGAGGATGCCGGTGGACCCGGCGGTGACCCGGTGGATCATCAGGTACTCCGGCGGCAGATTCAGCGAGCGGCCGACCCGGAAATCAGGCCCCCGGGTGTCTCCGAGCCGGTCGGCCTGGCGTTGCATCCAGCGACGCGTGAAGTGGAACGTCGCGGTGGCGAGCGGTTCGGTGAACGGCGCGAGGTAGCTCAGCACCTCGGCCGGGGACAGCTCGGAGCCCTCGCGGACGAAGCCGTTCTCCCGCAGCAGCCGCATCAGTTCGTCCGAATGGCCGTCGAGCGCCAGCCGGGTCATCTCGCCGAGCTGCCGAGGGATCCCGTTCGGCAGCTTGGCGACGCCGCCGAAGTCGATCACGCACAGGCGGCCGTCCGCGGCCAGCATGAAGTTGCCCGGGTGCGGATCGGAATGCAGCAGGTGCACGCGGGCCGGTGAGGAGTAGTGGAACTCGGCGAGGAGCCGGCCGGCCAGATCCCGGGTCCCCTTGTCCCCGCCGGCGATGATCTGCGCCAGGGGCGTACCGGTGGCCCACTCCGTGACCACGACCTTCGGCGCACTCGCCACGACCCGCGGGATGAGAAAGGCAGGATCACCCTCGAAGGCCTTCGCGAAGGCACGCTGGTGGTCGGCCTCGGCGAGGTAGTCGAGTTCCTCGTCCATCCGCTCGGCCAGCTCGGAGAGCAGCGGTTTCACGTCCGTGCCGGGTACGAATGCCTGAAACAGCCTGCTGAATCGCTGCAGCTGCCGCAGATCACTGCGCAAAGCCTCGTCCGCACCGGGGTACTGGACCTTGACCGCCACCTCACGACCGTCGTGCCAGGTCGCACGGTGGACCTGGCCGATGCTCGCCGATGCCGCCGGTTCGTCGTCGAAGTGGGCGAACCGGCCCGGCCATGACCGCCCGAGCTGCTCGGCGAGTACCCGGTGGGTCTGCCGGGCCGACATCGGCGGCGCCGCCGACTGCAGCTTTGTGAGCGCGTCTCGGTACGGTTTCGCCAGGTCGTCGGGCACGGCAGCTTCGAACACGCTCAGCGCCTGGCCGAACTTCATCGCGCCGCCCTTGAGCGTGCCGAGGACCTCGAAGAGCTGCTCGGCGGCCTTGGCCGACAGCACCGCGTTGACTTGTTCGGCATTCTGTCCGGTAAGCCGCTTGCCCCAGCCACCGACGGCTCGGCTCGCGATACCGAGCGGAAGACTGGCCAGCTTCGCGGTACGCGCGGCGCCCCGCCGAGGCAAAGCGGACTCGCGTTCTCCGGTGCGGTCGCGGGAGTCGGTCACGGTGATGATTCTGCCTTGACGGGCTTGGCTTCCGCAGCCTGCAGAGCGCGACGATGTGGGCTACCTCTCCTGCAGTACCTCCTCCGGCTCGGGCAGTAGTTGTTCCGGCGCAACGGGTGCTCCGCATCCGCAGCCGGGGTGCGGCTCCCAGCCGCGGTGGTGGACCCGACCGTCGAAGCTGTCGATTTCCAGCGAGGTGTTCCAGGTGGGCGGCGGCTCCGCGCTGGGGGACAGCAAACGCATGGCCTGCGCGACGGCGAGCGCCGCGCACGACTGCACTGCGCCGAGATCCGGCCGGGGCGACTTGCCGACAAGCTGGCTCGCCACCCGCGGCCACGAGGAATCCAGATCGGTCCGGTGCAGGTCACAGCATCGCAAGCAGGCACTGCGACCGGGTACGACCAGCGGACCCACGACGCCGGTGCCTTCGCGGACCAGGACGGGCAGGTGCGGGATGCCCTCCTCGACCAGCTCCGCGATCTCTTCCGGGGCCGGGACGATGGCGTCGGTGACCAGGACGAGGTCGGGAGTGCGGCGGTGGTTCCGCGCGGTGGACACGTCGGGCGCGAGCCGGGCGAGCATGGCCAGTATCGCGCGCCGGCGGGGTTGTCCCAGCTCAGTGGCGGTGAGCCCGGATCCGATGTCGGCTTCGGTGACCATGCCGCCCGAGCGGATGTCGAGGTGCCCGACACCGGCGTTCGCCAGCAGCAGGGCCACTGCCACGGCCAGCCGCCCGCTGCCGTGCACGGCGACGAGGCTCTGCCGGCGGCGATCGGTGAGCGCGGTCTGGTGGTGGCGGGCGCGCAGGGACCACAGCCCGGTTTCGACGCGTTTGGCCGCCGGCCGGGGTGCTTCGGTGACCAGACCGAGCGTAGTGAGCTGTTTGAGCAGCAGGTGGCACTGGTCCCGGTGTTCACCGACCGCGAGGAGCACGTCTTCGAGCCCGCGCCTGCCGTCGAGGTGCCGGACGACCTCCAGGACCTGCGGCGCCAGCCCACCGGCCACGACACCGTGCCGGGGGTCGAGGCCGAACTGGACCTCGTCTTCGTCACGGTCGAGCACGTGGATGCCCGGGAGCAAGGTGGGATACGCCGGAAGGAGCACATTCGGCGGCGGGATGGCGGACAACGTCATGCCGGTCAGCTTGGCACGGACCGGTCTCCCCCGTAGGACGAAAAACCGAGTTGTCCACAGGTGTGGTCAGTTGTGGACAACTCGGGGCTGTGACCATTCAGCGCTCCCAAGTTGTCGGTGCCGGGCCTTACCGTTGGGGGGTGGTCGAAGCACGGATGCCCGCGTTGCGGGGCAGGGGCGGGAGCGCCCCACCGGACACTCCTCAGCACAAGGTCGAGGTGCGGCGCAGCGCGCGCCGGCACCGGACGGTCACCGCGTACTGGAACGAGGACACCCTGGTGGTGCTCATCCCGGCGCGGATGACCCGGGCGGAAGAGAAACACTGGGTCGCGGAGATGGAGCGCAAGCTGCAGCGCCCCGGGTCGCGCAAGGCCCCGCCGCCGAAAGCATCGGACGAGGCGCTGCTCGCCCGGTGTGCGCTGCTTGCGGGCAAGTACCTCCGGAGCAAGGCGCTGCCTGCGAGCGTGCGGTGGGTGCCGCCGATGCGCACCAGGTGGGCGTCGTGCACGCCGGTCGACGCGACGATCCGGGTGAGCGAGCGGCTTCAGCAGGTGCCGTCGTGGGTCCTGGACTACGTGCTGGTGCACGAGCTGGCCCACCTGCGCGAGCCGGGACACGACGCGGCGTTCTGGGAGCTGGTGAACCGGTACCCGAAAACGGAGCGGGCCATCGGATATCTCGAGGGGCTCTCGGCGGCGGCGGGGTGGGGTATTTCGGTGGAGGAATGAGTTTCTGGGGGCGATCGGTGGTGGGGCTGTGGCTGGGTGAGGTGGGGTCGCCCCGGGTGGGCTAGGGGCTGCCGGCCGGGTGTGCGGCGGTCGTTGGCCGGGTGGGGTGAGGGATTGGCGGGTGTTGGGGGAGCGGGGTGGGTTGTTTGCGGCGGAGGGGCAGCGGGTGGTTTCGGAGGGGATGGCGGATTGCGTTCGGTGGTTGGGCGGATGAGGTCGGTGGGTGGTTGCCGGGCGGTTCGCCGGATTGCGTGTGTGGGCCGGTCGGTTGGTGATGGGTGTCCGGGTTGGTTGTCGGGACGGTCGGTGGGAGGGAGCCAAGCGATCGGGATCCGGGGGCAGGGGGTGAAGCTGGGCGAGTGATGCTGGTTCGCCGGTCGCTGATGCGCGAAGTGGCCACGCACGGATGGGTGCGCGGTCACTTGAGGTGGTGGTTCGTGGATGGCTGAGCCATGGGGACCGGTTGGAGCCGATTCGGATCGGGCTTGGCCTCACCCGATCCGAACTGGATGTGGCCCTAGCCGGGGTGTGCAGGGCGTAGGTGGACTGGACGGAGTCGTGTTTGGGGGCAGGGCGGGCCAAGCCTGCACGGGTAGCGCCGGTTCGGGCTCGGGCTGGGGTCAATCCGGCTCGGGCCAACCCTGCTCGGGCGGGCCGGTCCGGGACTGGGCGGAGCTGATCCGGGTCGGGCGGAGCCAACCCGGACCGGGCCAGACCAACTGCGGTAAATCCAGTCCTGATGACCTGCAGGGGCCAAGCCGACCCAGGTCAGTACCAGTCCGGAGTGGACGGAGTCGACCTGGGCCGGGATGGAGCCGGTCCGGGTCGGACACGGGCCGAGCCGGCTCGGACGGCGCTAACCCCGCTTGGACAGGGCCGAGCGATGGAGCTATTCCGGGCTGGCAAGGGCCAGCCCGGACCGGCAGTGGCTAACCCGGGTCCGGCAGGGGCCGAGTCCGCCCGGACGGGGCAAACCCCGGATCAAGCGGGGCCGATCTGGCCCGGACAGAGCTAATCCGGACTGGCAGAGGCCAGCCCGGACCGGCAGTGGCGGAGCCACGTCCAACCCGGATCGGCCAGAGCTGAGCTGTCTCGGGTGGTGCCAAGCCGGACTGGCAGAGCAGTAGTACGTCCCGGAGTAGCCGAGCCCGTCCGTTCTGGACGTGGACAACCCGGATCGGCCGGGATCAGGCCAGGGCAGAGCTGATCCCGACCAGACGGGACCCGGTGAAGGGGTCAGGACGGGTCGGTGTTGCCCGAGCCGGTTCCCTTGTCGCCCTTGTCCTCGTCGGTGTCTCCACCCGTGGTGGGGGAGGTGTCGGTGGACGCGGGCTTGTTCTTGGAATCGCGTTCGGTGCGTTCCAGCTCCGCGATCGGGTCCAGGTCGGCGGGGAGGGTGGTGGGCGTGGCCAGGCGCTCGGCGAAGTCCAGTGGTTCGTCCAGGTCCTCCGCGGTCGGCATGAGGTCCGGGTGGGACCACAGGTCGTCGCGCTTTTCCAAGCCGTGGCGGTCGCCGATGAGCTTCCACAGGGACGACGCGGCGCGCATGCGGCGGGGGCGCAGTTCCAAGCCGACCAGGGTGGCGAATGTCTGCTCTGCCGGACCGCCGGTCGCGCGGCGGCGGCGGAGGGTTTCGCGCAAGGCCTCCGCGCCCGGGAGGCGGTCGCCGATGGCTTCGGCGACGACCACGTCCACCCAGCCTTCGACCAGCGCCAGCAACGTCTCCAGGCGCTTCAGCGCGGCCTGCTGTTCGGGGGTGGTCTGCGGCTCCAGCAGCCCGGAGGACATCGCTTCCTCGATGCTCGCCGGGTTGGCCGGGTCGATCTGGCCGGCCAGCGACTCCAGCGCCGAAGTGTCCACAGTGATCCCGCGGGCGAACTCCTCGACCGTCGCCAGCAGCCGCTGGCGCAGCCACGGCAAGTGCGTGAACAGGCGCTGGTGCGCGGCCTCGCGCGCGGCGAGGAACACCAGCACCTCACTGCTCGGCAGCTCCAGGCCCTCGGTGAATTTCTCGATGTTCGTGGGCAGCAGCGCGGACGTCGCGGACGGGCCGAGCGGCAGGCCGACCTCGGTGGAGGTGAGCACCTCCTGGGCCAGCTGCGCCAGCGCGTTGCCCAGCTGTGAGCCGAACGCCATCCCGCCCATCTGGCCCATCATCGACAGCAGCGGGCCTGCGGCCTGCTTGGCCTCCTCGGGCAGCGCTTGCATCCACGCGCCGGACATCTGCTGCGCCACCGGATCGCACAACCGCTGCCACGTGGGCAGGGTCTTCTCCACCCAGGTTCGCGCCGACCAGGACACCGTGCTGGTCGCGCCGGCGGGCAGGATCGTCGCCGCGTCCAGCCAGAGTTCCGCGAGATGTGCTGCGTCGCGTACCGCGGACGAGGAATCCTCGGACCCCGATGTCGTGAAGCCGACCTTCGCGTCGTCCCGCCCGCTCAGGTTCTGCAGCGCGATCTGCTTCGCCAGGTCATAGTTGACCGGCCCACTCGACGTGCCCGCCTGGCTGAGCATCTGGCCCAGCTGGCTCAGCATCTGCCCGAGCTGGTTGAACGCCTCGGCGCCGGATGGCTGCTCCGAGGGGTCCGAGGGATCACCGTCGCCGCGCTTGTCGGGATCGGGCGGTCCGAAACCGAACGGGGTTTTGCTCATAGGACCACCGTACGCGGGTACGGACCCACTCAGCGCGTCAACCATGGCCTTCACCGTGAAGCGAACTCCGTCACCGTACGCTGTCGCACGTGACCAAACCCGACGAGGAGACCGCGACCCCGAGTCAGCGCCCGGCCACGTCCCGCGAACCGGCCCGCACGGACCGCCGGATGACCCGGCGCGGCTGGACGCTGCTGGTCAGCGGGGCACTGTTCCTGGTGTTCGTGGTGGTCGGGTTCCTGGTCCAGGTGCCCTACGTCGCGATCAGCCCCGGGCCGACCTACGACACGCTCGGCAAGGACGCCGCGGGCAACCCGGTGATCCAGGTCAACGGGCAGCAGACCTACGGCACCAGCGGCGAGCTGCGGATGACCACCGTTTCGCTGAACGACGGGCTGAACCTGTTCACCGCGCTCGGCCTGTGGGCCAGCGGGCGGTACGCGCTCGCCCCGCGTGAGGAGTACTACAAGCCCGGCGAAACCAACGAACAGGTGAAACAGGAGAACATCCAGCAGCTGCAGGACTCGCAGACCGCCGCGCAGGTCGCCGCGTTGCGGCACCTCGGCCACCCGGTACAGGTGGTGGCCAAGGAGATCGTCTCGGGCAGCCCGGCCGACCACGTGCTCGCCCCCGGCGACCGGCTGATCACCGTGAACGGCAAGCAGATCAAGGAATCCACTGAGGTCGCCGCGGCGCTCACCGGGACCAAGCCGGGGCAGCGCGTGCCGGTCGTCTTCCAGCGTTCCGGCGGGGCCGAGCAGACCGCCGAGCTGACGCTGGCCCACCGCGACGACCGCGCGCAGGGCTTCCTCGGGCTCACCGCGGTCGACAGGGTGAACGCACCGTTCAACGTCGCGATCTCGCTGCAGGACGTCGGCGGCCCGTCCGCCGGGCTGATGTTCACCCTGGCGATCATCGACCGGCTGACCCCGCCCGGAAAGTCAGAGAGCGACCTCGCCGCCGGACGGCATATCGCGGGGACCGGCGAGATCAGCGAGACCGGGCAGGTTGGCCCGATCGGCGGAATCTCGTTCAAGGTGGTCGGCGCCCGGGAGTCCGGGGCCACCGACTTCCTCGTGCCCGCGCACAACTGCGCGGAGGCCGTCTCCGCGCGGCCGGACGGGCTCAACCTGATCAAGGTGTCCACACTGGACGATGCGCTGACCCAGCTGGAGAACCTGAAGGCGGGCCGTCCGGTCGCGCACTGCTGAGCGCGAGGACGGCCCGGTCCGGATCAGGGATGCAGGGTCGTGGTCAGCGCCTCGATCAGGTTCGGTGCGAGGTCCGGGCTTTCCACGAGTTCGTCCACGGCCTCCTCGCCGCTCTCGGCGCAGATCCCGCGCAGCCGCATCACGCAGGCCTGCCCGCCGTCCCGCAGGACCGCGGCGACGAGCCGGGCCTCGGTGCGCCGGGGGTGGTCCGCGGCCGCGCGGCGCAGCCGGTCGCCGTCCGCCTCGGCGACGCCTTCGAGTTCGGCCTCCACGTCGGGCGGCAGCACGATGATCTCCTGCGCCAGTGCGCAGCCGACGACGATTTCCGGCCAGGCGATCCGGCCGAGCGATTCACCGAGGTCGCCGTCGGGCAGTGCGTCCTGCGCCACCGGGGTCAGCGGGTTCGCCCGGTCCAGCTGACCGGCCAGCTCGGGCTGCTCGTCCAGCAGCGCCGCGGTCGGGACCAGCGCGAACAGCTGCGGCGGCTGATCCCAGCCCCCGGCGGCGACGAACTCTTCGACTTCCCGCGCCAGACCGGCGACCGGGTGTGCGGCGGAGGGCTCACTCGATGGCATGGCGACATCGTCGCAGGCCGCCGCCGGGGCCGCCGCCGCGCCTCGGAGTTCGGGCGGGGCGAGGGAACTCGGACACCCTCCGTAGAGTTAGAGCATCAGGGGACCAGTGCGGCCCGCCCGTTCCGGCACCCTGCGTACGTGTTGACGAAGACAGGAGCGTTGCCGTGGCGACTCGGCCCCCGGTGAGCCTGAAGCTGTCCCGCCGCAGCCGGATCCTCCTCATCATCGCCGCGGTGATCGTGCTGGGGCTGCTGCTGGGCGTCCGGCTGCTGGACACCTACGTGGACTGGCTGTGGTTCGGCGAGGTGCAGGCCCGTTCGGTGTTCACCACCGAGCTGCTCACCCGGATCGTGCTCTTCCTCGTGGTCGGGCTGCTGGTCGGCGGGGCACTCGCGGTCAGCCTGATCATCGCCTACCGAACCCGCCCGGTGTTCGTGCCGGTGTCCGGCCGCGACGATCCGCTCTCGCGCTACCGCTCGGTGGTGGTCGCGCGGATCCGGCTGTTCGGCATCGGCATCCCGGTGCTCACCGGGATCATCGCGGGCGTGTCCGCGATGGGCGACTGGCAGACCGTCCAGCTGTTCCTCAACGGGACCTCCTTCGGCCAGACGGACCCCCAGTTCGGCATCGACATCGGCTTCTACGCTTTCACCCTGCCGTTCGTGAACTGGCTGCTCGGCTGGCTGTTCATCACCGTGGTGGTCTCGTTCTTCGGCGCGCTGATCGCGCATTACCTCTTCGGCGGCATCCGGCTGGCCGGCCGCGGCGGACAGCTCGCCGGGCCCGCCCGGGCACAGCTGGCCATCACCGTCGGCATCTTCGTGCTGCTGAAGGCGGCCGAGTACTTCTTCGACCGGTACAACCTGCTGCTGTCCAACCGGGACATGCCGCTGTTCAACGGTGCCACCTACACCGATCTGAACGCGGTCCTGCCCGCCAAGCTGATCCTGCTGTGCATTTCGGTGATCTGCGCGGTCGCCTTCTTCGCCGGCGCGTTCCTGCGCAATCTCCAGCTGCCGGCCATCTCGCTCGTGCTGCTGATCCTGTCCGGGGTGCTGATCGGCGTCGCCTGGCCGGCCATCCTCGACCAGTTCTCGGTCAAGCCGAACGCCAACGACAAGGAAGCCACGTCCATTCAGCGCAACATGGACGCCACCCGGTCCGCGTTCGGGCTCACCCAGGTGAAATACGAGCAGTATCCCGGCAAGACCGAGGCCACGCCGGAAGCGGTGAAGGCGGACACCGGCACGGTGTCCAACATCCGGCTGCTCGACCCGAACATCCTCAGCGACACCTTCACCCAGCGCGTCGGCCGGGAGAACTTCTACGGTTTCCCGGCGAAGCTGGACATCGACCGGTACAACGTCGGCGGCACCGTGCAGGACTACATCGTGGCCGCCAAGGAGATCAAGACCGACGGGCTCACCGGCAACCAGACCAACTGGATCAACAAGCACCTGGTCTACACGCACGGAAACGGGTTTGTCGCGGCGCCGGCCAACACCATCGACCGCGCGGTCAAGGACTCCAACTCCGACGGTGGCTACCCGCTCGCCACGACCAGCGACACGACCAACCCGTCCGGCGCGGGCTCGGTCAACAGCCAGCCGGGCATCCAGGTCAAGCAGCCTCGCATCTACTACGGCGAGCTGACCAACGAGAACGACTACGCCATCGTCGGCGGCACGCCGGGGCAGGCACCCGGCGAATACGACACCGACAGCCAGCGCGGGTACATCTACCAGGGCAAGGGCGGCGTTTCGCTGGACAACTGGTTCAACCGGCTCGCGTTCGCCGCCGAGTACGGTGAGCGCAACATCCTCTTCTCCGACGCCATCGGCGACGGCTCGAAGATCATGTACAACCGCGAACCACGCGACCGGGTAAGCAAGGTCGCCCCGTGGCTCACCCTCGACGGCGACCCGTACCCGGCGGTCGTGAACGGCCGGATCCAGTGGATCGTCGACGGATACACCACACTCAACAATTACCCGTACGCCCAGCAGACCCAGCTCGGCGAGGCCACCAACGATTCCCTCAACGGTGTCGCGAAACAGGCCAATAATTCGATCAATTACATCCGGAACTCGGTGAAAGCGACCGTCGACGCCTATGACGGGTCGGTCAGCCTGTATTCGGTCGACGACAACGAACCGGTGCTGAAGGCCTGGGAGAAGGTGTTCCCGGGGCTGGTCAAACCCAGTTCCGAAATCTCCCCGGAACTGCGTTCGCACTTCCGCTATCCCGAGGACCTGTTCAAGATCCAGCGGGAACTGCTCGCGCGGTACCATGTGGACAGTCCGCAGGAGTTCTACGCGCAGCAGGCCTTCTGGAGTGTGCCGCAGGATCCGACCGAGGACGGCAGCTCCACCACGACCGCGGCCAACGTGGCCAACCAGCCCGGGTACTACGTGCTCGCCAACGCGGCCGGCGAGGGCCGGGCCACGTTCCAGCTGACCAGCGCGCTGACCGGGCTGCAACGGCAATACCTGTCCGCCTGGATGTCGGTCTCCTCCGATCCGCAGGACTACGGCACCATCCGGGTACTCCGATTACCCCCGGCCAGCGGGGCGAACCAGGTCGACGGACCGGTGCAGGTGCAGAACAGATTCCAGAGCGACCCCAGGGTCGCCCAGGACCGCACCCTGCTCAACAACCCCAACGTCATTCCCATCTACGGCAACCTCATCACGTTGCCGGTGGCCGACGGGTTCCTCTACGTCGAACCGGTCTACATCCGCCAGCGCAACCAGCTGAGTTATCCGCAGCTGGCCAGGGTGCTGGTGTCCTACGGCTCGAAGATCGGGTTCGCTTCCACGCTCAACGAGGCACTGGACCAGGTGTTCGGCACCGGCACCGGCGTCGCGGCGACCACTCCGCCCGCGGACGGCACACCGAGCACCCAGCCGGCCAAACCGAGCACGCCGAGCGCACCGGCCACCCCGCCGCCGAACCAGGGCAGCAATCCGGCGCTGGACAAGGCCGTCGCCGACATCCAGTCGGCGCTGGCCAAGCTCAAGGCGGCGCAGCAGTCCGGGAACTTCACCGACCAGGGCGCGGCACTCACCGCGCTCGACGCGGCGACCAAGGAATACGAGGCTGCCAAACCCAGTCCGGCACCGACCAGCGCGGCACCTCCGCAGCCTGGTGGGTGACCTCCGTTACGGAAAAGGCACCCCCTTTGCGCCCGGGGTAAACCCCGGCGTAAGGTAGGTGTCACCAACGCGGGGTGGAGCAGCTCGGTAGCTCGCTGGGCTCATAACCCAGAGGTCGCAGGTTCAAATCCTGTCCCCGCTACAATGCAAGACTGCAAAAAAGGCCACGATCACACCGATCGTGGCCTTTTTTATGTTCACTCCGGATTTGTTCGGAAACAGATTTCACATCCGGCATCAGGTACCCATCGGCGTTGACCGCACGGCGGCAGGCGCCGGTCTGGTGGCTCGACGGAGGGCGCTCAGCCGTGGTGCCACGGGGCGGCAAGCCCGGGGTGGGCCGTCAGGGCCCCGGCAAAGTTGGTCGGGGGCCCGGCAGTGGGCGATGCGGAGGTGTGTGTGCGACCACCTCGTGGCGTGCGCCGGACCGGTTTCGGGTCTGTGAAGGGACCCTTCACGGACTCTGAGTCTGTGAAGGGTCCCTTCACGGACCTCCACACCGACTTTGCCGACACCCCGGGGTGGGCCGTTGTGAGCGCAGTGATTCGATCCCCTTGCCAAAACTCCGAAGCATGTTCAGAGTTTGGGAGTGGTGACCAGGAGTCCCGGCGCCGCCACCTCATCGCTGGAGTTCGGTCACGTCGCATGTCCTCTGACCCGAGAGCACCCTTGAGGAGAGCTGACGATGCAGAACCTGCGTGCCGCGCAACCCGAAGCCGTCGTGCGCCCCTGGCAGGACACCGGGGGTGGACTGTCCTTCACGGTGTTCGACGTCCGTAACCACACCCTTATGGGTTTCGTCTCGTAAAGCGCGAGCACTATTCGGCATCGTCGCCCGGTTTGGCTCCTCTGATCACGAGATCGAGTTGTTCGTCGAGGAACTGCTCGTGCGCCGCACCGCCGTACGTGGCCGTCACGAACGTGATGGTGTCTTCGTCGAGTTCCGTGTTTCCGGCATCGTCCGGCCGAGGCATGAGGGAGTGCACCGCGTGGGAATGGGACAGATTGAGCGTTGCCCCGATCAGCACCCGGGCCTGCTGATCGGAAAAGCCGTCGCGCCGCAGCACGCGGTGGCCGGCGGTGATGAGATCCGTTGCGCCAGGGCCGACAGGAGTGCGTCTCGGCCGGCGACGTACCCGTAGAGGGTGGGTGTGGAGACGCCGACTCGTGCGGCCACCGCGGCCATGGTGAGTTCTTCGCAAGGCAGCGTCCGGGCGGCGTCGAGCACAGCGTCGGCGCGGCTTGGGGCCTCGCCGGGTCCGTGGCGCCTGCTGCTGCCCCGGCACGTCCGGAGTTACCCCGCACGGCACCTCCCGACCTCCTCCGGACGTGTGGGCTGGGGAAATGGCTTTAGCGGGGGGTGCCGTCCGGGGGCGGAACGGGGGTGTGTAGTGTTCTCCTTACAACGACGCGGGGTGGAGCAGCTCGGTAGCTCGCTGGGCTCATAACCCAGAGGTCGCAGGTTCAAATCCTGTCCCCGCTACTTGTCAAGGCACCCGGCCTGTACGAATGTGCAGGCCGGGTGCCTTTTTGTGCGTGCGGCCCCGCTCGCTGTTCGCCAGCGCGGGTCGCTCGGGTGGTGGTTGCGGCAGGGGGTAAAAGTGCGCGGGGGGTTGCGGAGGGTGTTCGGGTCCACAAAGGACATGCCTTCGGGTTGGGCTGAACGAGGGTTGTTGACCAGCCATTGTGGACAGATTGCTGGCCACTGTGGACATAGCCGCGGTGAAGTGGGACGGTAGAGAGCGTGTCCGAATTGAATGCTACGGCAGCTGCGCTGCTCGGTTTGCTGCACGACGGTCCCGCCACGGGTGGGCAGTTGGTCGCTGGAGCCGACGAGCGGTTCGGCGCCTTTTTCAGTGTCACTCGCAGCCAGGTCTATCGCGAGCTGCCCGCGTTGTCCAAAGAAGGGCTTGTCCGGCTGGGCAAGCAGGGACCACGCTCCAGCCAGCAATACGTACTGACGGCCGCCGGCAAGAAGGCGTTCAAGACGTGGCTGGCCTCCGAGGCCGGTCCCGATCACCTGCGCAGCCCGCTGATCCTGCGGCTGGTGCACGCGGGATCGCTGACCGCCAAGCAGCGGTCCGGGCTGCTGGAGGCGGCGCGTACCTCCTATCAGGGCAGGCTGGACGAGGCCAAGGTGGCCACGAAGGCGGCCGACGGGCCCTACGCCAAGGCCGTCGCGGAGTTCGCTCAGGCGCAGGCCAAAGCCGCGCTGAAGCTGCTCGACGCGATTCCGCAGGCCTGATATCACGGCCGACCCCACGACCGGTGCGCAACCGGTCGTGGGTTTTGCCGTAACCTTGGCCAACGTGAGTGATGAGTTCGATGCCTCGTTGCGGGACCTGACCGGCAAGCTGACGCAGATCGAGTCGGTGATGGACCTCGACGCACTGCGGGCACAGGTCGCCACGCTCGAGGAACAGGCCTCCAGCCCCACCCTCTGGGACAACCCGGAGGAGGCGCAGAAGGTCACCAGCCAGCTGTCGCACCGCCAGGGTGAGCTGCGCCGGGTCTCCGAGCTGCGTCAGCGCCTCGACGATCTGGGCGTGCTCTACGAGCTGGCCTCCGCCGAGAGCGACTCCGCCAGCATGCACGAGGCGGAGACCGACCTCGGCGACCTGGTCAAGGAGATCGACGGGCTCGAGGTCCGCACCCTGCTCTCCGGCGAGTACGACGACCGCAACGCGGTGGTCACCATCCGCTCCGAAGCAGGTGGCGTGGACGCGGCCGACTGGGCCGAGATGCTGCTCCGGATGTACCTGCGCTGGTCCGAACGCCACGGCTATCCCACGGACGTCTACGACATCTCCTACGCCGAGGAAGCCGGCATCAAGTCCGCCACGTTCAAGGTGTCCGCGCCCTACGTGTACGGCACGCTCTCGGTTGAGCAGGGCACCCACCGGCTGGTGCGGATCTCGCCGTTCGACAACCAGAGCCGCCGCCAGACCTCCTTCGCCCACGTCGAGGTCCTGCCGGAGGTCGAGGAGATCGATCACGTCGACATTCCGGAAAAGGACATCCGCGTCGACGTTTACCGATCGTCGGGTCCCGGTGGACAGAGCGTCAACACGACCGACTCCGCGGTGCGCATCACCCACCTTCCGACGAACATCGTCGTTTCCTGTCAGAACGAGAAATCGCAGCTGCAGAATCGCGCGGCTGCGATGAAGGTCCTCCAGGCGCGGCTGTTGCAGCGGAAAAAGGAGGAAGAGCGCGCCGAAATGAACGCGCTCAAGGACGCCGGTTCCAGCTGGGGCAACCAGATGCGCTCCTACGTGCTGCACCCGTACCAGATGGTCAAGGATCTGCGCACCGAGCACGAGGTCGGCAACCCTTCCTCGGTGCTCGACGGCGACATCGACGGGTTCCTCGAAGCGGGCATCCGCTGGCGCCGGCAGACCGAGTCCGCCTGATCCACTTCCTCCACTTCGGACAGCCGGGGACCCCTGCCCGCGGGTCCCCGGGTGCCCGTCCGGGCACCGGCAACCCCGCCTTTACAAGGCTCATGGGTAGGATGCCGAATCGTGATCCGGCTCGAAGAGGTTTCCAAGGTCTACAAGACCTCGACCCGGCCTGCCCTGGAACAGGTGTCGGTCGAGGTCGACAAGGGTGAGTTCGTCTTCCTCATCGGTCCGTCCGGCTCCGGGAAGTCCACCTTCCTGCGGCTGCTGCTGCGGGAGGAAGTGCCCAGCAAGGGGCGGGTCATGGTGTCGAACTTCGACGTCGCCAAGCTCGCCCGGCGCCGGGTGCCCCGGCTGCGCCAGACCATCGGCTGCGTGTTCCAGGACTTCCGGTTGCTGGCCAACAAAACCGTCGCCCAGAACGTGGCCTTCGCGCTCGAGGTGATCGGCAAACCCCGGCCGACCATCCGCAAGGTCGTGCCCGAGGTGCTCGAACTGGTCGGCCTGGACGGCAAGGCGGACCGGCTGCCCAACGAACTCTCCGGCGGGGAGCAGCAGCGGGTGGCGATCGCCCGGGCGTTCGTGAACCGGCCGCTGGTGCTGCTCGCCGACGAGCCGACCGGGAACCTGGACCCGGACACCAGCCAGGACATCATGCTGCTGCTGGAACGGATCAACCGCACGGGCACCACCGTGCTGATGGCGACCCACGACCACTCCATCGTGGACTCGATGCGGCGCCGGGTCGTCGAGCTGCAGCTCGGTCGCGTCATCCGCGACGATTCCCGCGGCGTCTACGGCATCGGCCGCTGACGCCACCCCGCCCGACTCCAGCCCCGATTCCAAGGACAGACACCAGCGATGCGTGCCAGTTTCGTCTTCAGCGAGGTCGTCACCGGGTTGCGCCGGAACGTGACGATGACCATCGCGATGGTCCTCACCACGGCGGTTTCGCTCGCCATGCTCGGCGGCGGCCTGCTCGCCGTGCGCACGATCGACAAGATGAAGGCGAACTTCCTCGCCGAGGTCGAAGTCTCGATCAGCCTGGTCGACCAGGTCAGCGCCAACGACAAGAACTGCAGTCAGCAGATGTGCGGTTCGCTGCGCCAATCGCTGCAGAACAACCCGGGTGTGGAATCCGTGGTCTACGAGAACCGCGACCAGGCCTATCAGAGGTTCCAGAAGATCTTCGCCAGCCAGCCGGAGCTGCTCGAGCTGACCGGGCCGGACGCGCTGCCCGCGTCGCTGCAGGTGAAGCTCAAGGACCCGGACCGGTCCGACGCGATCATCAAGCAGTACTCGGGCCAGCCCGGCGTGCGGAAGGTCGACGACCAGAAGAAGTTCCTCGACCGCGTGTTCAACGTGTTCAACGGCGTGCGCAACATCGCCTTCGTGATGGCGCTCATCATGGCCGTGGCCGCGCTGCTGCTGATCGCGAACACCATCCAGGTCTCGGCCTTCACCCGGCGTACCGAGGTCGGCATCATGCGCCTGGTCGGCGCCACCCGCTGGTACACCCAGCTGCCGTTCCTGCTGGAGGCGGTGGTCGCCGGCGTGGTCGGTGCCGTGCTCGGCACGGTGTTCCTGCTGCTGACGAAGCTGTCGTTCCTCGATTCGGTGTTCACTGGCGAGGTCTTCCCGCAGATCACCACGCTGGAAGTGCTGTTCCCGGTCGCGCCGATCCTGCTCGCGGTGTCCGTGGTGATCTCGGCGATCACCGGGTACGTGACGCTGCGTCTGTACGTGCGCCACTAGCGGTAAGTGCCGCGCGTGCTTTGGTACGCGCGGCACTGCGGGTGTCCGGAGTGGACTGAGCACGCAGGAGGATTCGCCGAGCCGGAAAACCTCGCGCGGAGCTGCGGCTTCCCGCCCGGAAACCGGAGTGCCGAGCCACCCGCAGGCCACGTAGAGTGGTCGGTATGCCCAAGGAACGTGGACAGAAGGTCATCGCGTCGAACCGCAAGGCTCGGCACGACTATTCCATCCTGGACACCTACGAGGCAGGGCTGGTGCTCCAGGGCACAGAGGTGAAGAGCCTGCGCGCGGGCAAGGCTTCGCTCGCCGACGCGTTCGCCACGGTCGACGACGGCGAGGTGTGGCTGCGCAACGTGCACATCCCGGAGTACACCCAGGGCACCTGGACCAACCACATGCCGCGGCGCACCCGCAAGCTTCTGCTGCACCGGCGGGAGATCGAGCGGCTGATCGGCAAGACCAAGGAAAGCGGGCTTTCGCTGGTCCCGCTGTCGCTGTACTTCAAGGACGGCAAGGTCAAGGTCGAGATCGCGCTGGCCAAGGGCAAGAAGGCCTACGACAAGCGGCAGTCGCTGGCCAAGCGCGACGCCGATCGGGACATCAGCCGGGCGATGGGCCGGGCGCTCAAGGGCCGGTTCACCGAGTGACGCCCGGTCCCGCCTCGGACGCCGACGTCGCTCGGTGGACCGCGTCGCTCGGGATCGACGGGCTCATCGACCTGCACGTGCACTTCCTGCCAAAGCCCGTGATGGACAAGGTGTGGGCGTATTTCGACCAGGCCGAAGAGCATTACGGCACAGCGTGGCCGGTGCATTACCGCATGCCAGAGGTGGACCGGATCGAGACGCTGCGTGCACTCGGCGTACAGCATTTCGCGCCGTTGGTGTATCCGCACAAGCCGGGTATGGCGGAATGGCTTACGTCGTGGGCTATCGAGTTCGCTGAGCAGGTACCTGAGGCGGTGCCCACCGGCACCTTCTACCCGGAGCCCGCGGCGGCGTCCTCGGTCGAGGCGGCGCTGCGCGCCGGTGCGCGATGTTTCAAGGCACATGTGCAAGTGGGTGCCTACGATCCGCGTGGCGAGTTGCTGGACCCCGTGTGGGGCTCGCTCGCCGAAGCGGGAGTGCCCGTCGTGATCCATTGTGGACACGGCCCGTTGCGGGGCGAGTACACCGGGTTGTCCGTGTTCGCCGAGGTGCTGGAGCGGCATCCGCGGCTCACCGCCGTGCTGGCGCACGCCGCGATGCCCGAGTACGACACGGCGTTCGAGCTGATGGCGCGGTATCCACGGGTGTACTTGGACACGACCATGGTGGGCGTGCCGTTCACAGAACGGAATGCGCCGTTGCCCGCCGGATGGACCGCGCGCGTCGCCGAGGTGGCGGACCGGATCGTGCTGGGTACTGACTTTCCGAACATTCCGTACCCGTACGTCACACAGCTGCAGGCGATCGCAGGCTGGGCGGCCGACGATCGCCTTGGTGAGCCATTCCTACGGGCCGTGCTGCACGACACCCCGGCGAAGCTGCTCAGCGTGTGAGCACGGCCGGGCCGCGGCGCAGCTGCCGTCCGGCCAGTACGAAGCCGGCCACGGTGAGCGCCACCCAGGGCACCGGCCCGTGCAGCAGTCCTTCGCGCATCGGGTGAAACCCGTTCGCGGCCAAGCCGAGCAGACCGCCGGAGGCGAGTAGCCCGGCGAATACGAGCTGTGGGGTGCGTGCGGTGACCACCATCGTGTCTGGCTGGGTTTCGAAACGTTCGAACAGCCGGAGCAGGCCGAACAACACCGCACCGCACACGGCGGCCCAGGCGGGCACCATGAACCACCACATCGTCGAGCCGGGCCGCGGAGTCGCGTAACCGAGGCCGTACACGGTGATACCGGACACCACGATCAGCGCGGGCATGTGCCACAGGTACACCGACATGAACCGCGAGCCGAGCCAGCCTAGAGCGGTGCCGATCCGGGGCAGCCTCACCAGCCGCTGCCGGAACGCCAGCAGCAAACCGATCTGCCCGAGCGCGAGGAACAGCAGGAGCACGGTCGGCGGGCTCATGTTCGACACCGGTGCGCCGGGCATCCCGATCATGCTGGCCGGGTACGGGCCGAAAGCGACCAGGAGCGCGGTGATCCCGAACCCGGCGGCGGAAAGCCCCAGCGCGCCTCGGCGTCCGAGGTTGCCGAGCCGCCCGTCGGCATAGTGGAAGCCGAGCTGGTGCACGGCCACCCACACGATCACGGCGTTCGCGTAGCCGATGAGGCCGACATCGGAGAACCGGGCGACGTCGACGAGTACCCCGGCCCCCGCGAGCACCGCCGGAACCGCAAGCCCCCAGCGACGATGCGCGGCGACCATCAACGGGGTCACCAGCACGGTCAGCAGATAGACCGAAAGGAACCAGAGCAACTGCGCCGCGATCGACCCGGCGACTTCGACCGGCTGGGGCGGAATTCCCAAGCCGGCCAGCAGATCCGGCACGACCAGCCAGACCGCCAGCAGGGGCAGCACCGGAACCAGCAGCCTGCGCACCCGGCCGGCGAACCAGGCCCGGGTGGATTCCGCGCGGCGCAAGGAGATCAGGTTCGCCGCACCTCCGGCGAAAAAGACAAGCGGCATCACTTGCGAGAGCCAGGTGATCACCCACCAGCCGGGGGTGGCCAGTGCGTTGCCGGTGGCCAGCGTGCCGTCGGAATAGGACAGCACCGGCATGATCCAGTGCTGTGCCACCACCGCGAGGATCGCCCCGGCCCGTACCACGTCGAGAAAAGCGTCTCGGCGGGTCGGTACCGCCGTGCTGGTGCCGATCCGCGGCAGGCTCGTCGTCATGGGGAAAGCCTGTCGGCTGCGGCGCTTCGCCACAGCGGGGCAGACCGCCGAATCCGGCTTCGGGTCAGCCGTGCCCCTTACCGGGGGCTGGCCCTACCTCCGGTGGGAAACGCGGCTCGCGTGCTAGCGGAGGCCGTCCGGCTCCGTTTCGTGCGCGCACAGCCGGTACTCCCAGCCGTCCTCGGTCAGGCCGAGTTCGTACAGCGTCTCGATTTTCGGGCCGCCGTGCAGATGGATGTGCCGCACCACGGTGCCCGGCACCGGCTGCTCGTCGGTGAGCTCCTGGACCCGCCCGTCCAGCGGTCCGCCGAAGAAGCGGACACTGCGGTCGGTGATCATCGGGTCCTCCTCGCTCGGCATCAACCCATCGTAGGCGAGGCCGGGACCGCGGGGCTGCCCTCGAATCGGGTGAGACCGATCAGCGGCCCAGGTAGGTCAGCACCGCCCGCACCCGCCGGTGTTCCTCCGCGCTGGCCTCCAGCCCGAGCTTGGCGAAGATGTTGCCGATGTGCTTCTCCACCGCCCCGTGCGAGACCACCAGCGAGTTCGCGATCGCGGTGTTCGACAGGCCCTGTGCCATCAGACCCAGCACCTCCGACTCACGCGCAGTGAGCGAATCGAGCGGATTGCGCCGCCCGCGGGCCATCAGCTGGGCGATCACGTCCGGATCGATCGCGGTGCCCCCGCCCGCCACCCGGCGGACCGCGTCGAGGAACTCCGCCACGTCGGCGACGCGCTCCTTGAGCAGGTAGCCGACCCCGCCCGTACCGCCGGAGAGCAGCTCGACTGCGTAGCTCTCCTCCACGTACTGCGAGAGCACCAGCACAGGCAGCCCGGCGATCGCCTTGCGCGCGGCGAGCGCGGCCCGCAGGCCCTCGTCGGTGAACGTCGGCGGCATCCGCACGTCGACGATCGCCAGATCCGGACGGTGCTCGGTAACGGCACCGAGCAGCTCGTCCCCGTTGTCCACCGCGGCGACGGTCTCGATGTCCTCGTCGGCGAGCAACCGGGTGACCCCGGCTCGCAGCAGCACGGCGTCCTCGGCGATCACAACCCGCATCAGGCTCCCCAACTCGTGAGTGAACGGCTCCCGGAACCTATTCACTCACGAACGGGTCACCATGGGTACGGCAGGTCGGCTCGGGCTGCCGGTTCTACCGGCCGGGCGGGTACCCGGCACGTGCGGGGTCGAGATGCTCACGACCCGGGCAAGGTCACCGTGCTCCGCAAGATCCAAATCTGTGCCACCCAGGAGTTCTGCCTGGTATACATTGTCCGGCAGTTGGCAACAGGTGTCCTCAGGATGGTTTCGGAGCGCCTTCCCGGGTTGTCCCGCGGGTACTCCGGATGGGTGAGCCACTGGGGTCTGCCGATCTACGCTGGGAGGGCGTACGAGATGACTGATGGTCGCCAGGGACCGGAACCCGGTAGTTACGGCGGGCCGTCGTTCAGTGCGATGGTCGTGGCGCCGATCACGGGCGAGGGCTACTCGCTCGACCCAGCGGGGCTGGAGCATGTCGCGAAGGAGTTCGAGGCGCTCGCCGAGGAGATTCAAGCGGGCATCAGGGACGCTCGGACCATCGCCCAGACCGAGTCGCCGGCCTTTGACTACGCCAGTGGCAACAACGCGGAGGTTTTTCGCAACTCCGGGGACGAGCTGGTTTCGTCGCTTCAGGACCGAATGAAGTACTGCCGTGACCAGGCTGCCAAGTTCAAAGCGGCGAGGGGTAGGTACGCGACCGCGGAGGACACGCATTCGACCGAGGCGAAGAAGGTCGGGGGCACCTTGTGAGGCGGGCGGTGATGGTGTCGGCGGTCGTGCTGTTCGGCTTGGCCGGGTGTTCCGAAACCACTGGCGGGCAGGCGGTTCCGGTCGCGCAGGCCGGCCAGCCGGCCTCGTCCGCGCCGGTCGGCAGTGTGGCTGGTCAGTTGCCCGGGCCGGGGGTGCCGAAGGTGCAGAACCCGATCGACACCACCAGGGCTGCGAAGGATCCGTGCGGGGTGCTCACGGCCGACCAGATCAAGGGCTTCATCGGCGCGCCGGTCGCGCCGAAAACTCGGGATGGTGCTGCCGGGCCTGCCTGCGACTGGTTTGGCGGCGATGAATACGAGCATGCCAGCATCGGGATCATTATCAATGGCGTCAGTAAACGCGGGTTAACATCGGTTTACGCGAGCAAAGGGAAGCGGCTGAAATTCTTTCAACCCCTCGCCCCAGTCGAGGGGTACCCGCTGGTGTCTGACGATTTCGGCGAAAAGAGGACCTTCGGCGAATGTAGTGGTTCGCTGGGGGTGCGTGATGATCAGACGATTGAAATTTTCGTCGAGCAGCCGGACTCGCGCAAGGAGAAGAAAGACCCTTGCGTTTCCCTGCATGATGTGGCAGTAGCGATCATCGGCAATATCCGAGGGGGACAGTGATGGAAGCGGAACGGTGTCTGACCGCGGCTGAGATCTATCAGCAGCTGACGGGCGGAGCGGGGGCGGAATCGCTGGGTTCCACCCAGCGGGCGGCGCTCAGGCTGAGCGAGCGTCTCCAGGGGGTGGCCGAACGGGTTGCCGGTCTGGCCCAGTACCAGCGTGCGGCGTGGCACGGCGAGTCCGCGAACGAGGCCTCCGCGAACTCGTGCACGCCGTTGATGCGCGCGGCCATGGACGATTCTCTGCATCTGGGCATTGCCCAAGGAGCGGCCGACGATCAGTTGTCGGCTTTCCAGAATGCCAAGAACAGCGTGCATCCGGTGGCTGCGGAGGAGCCGGTATTCACCGACCAGGATGTGGTCGATCTACTGCGCGGTGAGGGCCGGAAGTACACCGACCGGATGTCGCAGTGGCAGGCGGATTCGCAACACAACGTGCAGGTGTTCGACGGTTACAGTTCGTCGACCGGATCGAACAACATCCGGGTGCCTGCTCGGTACTCGCAGTTGCAGGACACCGGGGCGCAGGTCAGTCTCGCCGGTGCCGACGGCTCATCGGCGGACTCCGTCGCGGGCCCCGGGCCGGGCGGCGGGGACGGTAAGCCACGGACGGGGCATGGCACTGGGTCGCCCGGGGCCATGCCGGTCACGCCAGGCCCCGCTCCGACGCCAGATCCGGTCCCCGCGCCGGGTCCGGCCCCGACGCCGGGTCCGGTCCGGCAGCCGGTTGGACGGCCGATTCCCCCACCTGGCAGCGGGCTCCGTCCCATCGATCGGGGCGACGACACCACGCGGAAGGACTCGTGGCCGTCGCCGGGGCCGGTTCCACCCGCTCCGGGTCCTCGCTATCGGCCAGGACCGCCGCTGATCCCGATCGACCTGGGGCAGCGCAGCGATGGCGGGTCCGGTCCGGTGGGCTACTCGCCGGTCGGGACCGGCTCCGGTGGCGTTGGCCGTGAGCCAGGTTCTCGCGGTGGGGTCGGAGCCGGCAGCCGTACCGGCGTGGGCGCTCCGGGTGAGCCGATGCAGGCGCGGGGTGGCGGCGCGGCCGGAGTACCGGGAGTGGCTGGGAAGAACGGTGCCGCGATGGGTGGTGGCATGCCCGGAAAGGGTGGGAAAGGCGAGGAGGACAAGGAGAAGAAGGCCGCGTCCTACTTGCGGGAGGCCGATCCGGACGGGCTGTTCGGCGGCAGTGACCTGAAGCCGACACCGCCGGTGATCGGCGAACTTCCACGGCGATAACGCGCAGTTCGGCGGTTCAGGGGAGGGGATGACAGCAGTGCGATCACGCAGTGTGGAGATCACGCTGAGTGCCTTGGTGAGTGCATTCGGTCAAGCCGGGCTGGTCGGTTCGCATCCGATGTTCGCGGTCGGCACGCGGCATACACCAGAGTCGTTGGCGGGAGAGCTGGAAGACGCGGCGCACGGCGAGCTGTCCCGGCTCGGGCTGCTCGACCGTGGTCGTGTCTCCGACCAGTTCGAGGACGTGGTCTACGCGTTGGCGCAGCCTGAGACCGAGTACGTGGCCTGCGTGGACAACCGAGGCGAGCACTACACCGTCCTCGTCGGGGTGCGCGGGCGCGTTGTTGTCACGGCAGTGCGTAACGGAGATCGGGTACGTGTGCAGGCCGAGGACGGCAGGCAGGCTCCGGCGGCCGTCCTCGTGGCGAATCTTCCGGCCTGTCCTCCCGCGCAGCTGCCGAGGATTTCGCTGCCGCAGGAAGAATTCCGGGGTGACGACAGCGACTTCCCGGCCGATCGCAGCCGCCTCGCCCGAAGCGTCGACCTGTTGCTCGAAGAGCCTGCTTTCGGGCGGGGCGAGATCAACGTGTCGGTCCGTGGCCCCGGAGGGGGCCGACGGGTCGCCGACGGGATCCTGACCTACCGGGACCTCACGGCGGGCCGGGTGGCGTTCGAGGTCACCGGACCAGAGCAGAATCGGTATGTCACCGTCACGTCCGGCGAGGATCAAGCGCTCGCCCGAAAAGTGGCCGCGCACCGAGCGGCTCTCGACGGGTGAAGCCCGAGTTGCTCACCACTGACAGGGCAGGTCCGCCCGGATCACGGTCGGCCCGCCCGCCGGGCTCACCACGGTGATCACGCCGTCGATCGTCGCCGCCCGGTCGGCCAGCCCGGCCAGGCCGCCGCCGGGGCGGACCTCCGCGCCGCCGTGGCCGTTGTCGGTGATCTCCGCGATCACATGCGTGTCGCTGCGCCACAGCTTCACCGTCGCCTCGGATGCGCCGGAGTGCTTGGCAATGTTGGCGAGCGTCTCGCAGACGATGAAGTACGCCGTGGTCTCCACCGCGGCCGGCGGCCTCGGTTCGATGTCCACGTGCACGTCCACCGGGATGGGCGACCTCGCTGCCTGCGCGGACAGTGCCGCGTCCAGCCCGCGATCACCCAGCACGGCCGGATAGATCCCGCGCGCGAGATCCCGCAGCTCCGACACGGCCAGTTTCGCGTCCGCGTGCGCCTCGTCGATCAGGCTTCGCACCGTGGCCGGGTCCTGGTCGAACTTCGACTTCGCCCGGCCGAGGCTCATCGCGACGGCCACCAGCCGCTGCTGCGCGCCGTCGTGCAGGTCGCGTTCGATCCGGCGGCGTTCGGCCTCGGCGGCGTCCACCCCGCGGGCCCGCGAGGCCTGCAGGTGCTCGGCCTTCTCCTCCAGCTTCTTGGCCCGGTTCGGCCCGAGCATGGTCAGCGCCAGATTGCCGTGCAGCCAGCCGACCCACGGCGTCACCCAGATCGCCATGGGCAGCAGGACGACGGACGCGAGCGCGATCGGGAACTCGAGCATGGCCAGCGGGAACGCCACCATCAGGTAGCCGAGATCCCGCCAGGTCGTCGGATCGGTGAGCCTGCTCAGCCAGCGGCGGCTCAGTGACTGGCCCTCCAGCGGCAGCCGCTGCGCCGGCGGCAGCGGCGTGCCGAGCATCCGGCGCACCCAGCGTCGTTCCAGATCGCCGGACCACCGGACGAACCCGGTGACCGCGATCAGGATCGGGAAGCCGATCCACACCACCACGGTGGCCCCGCCGACCACCGCGCCGACCACGATCAGGATGAACTGGGCGAGCCGGAGCACGAACCCGGTCACCATGTAGACAATGGTGCGCGCGGGATTCGGCCGGGGCTGCTCCAGCGGCGGTTGCGGGGAATTCATCCGGTCACCATGCTCGTCTCGTCCGCCGACTGCCACGAGCGCTCCATCCGCCGGCGCTGGGCGACCGTCGGCCGCAGCATCGCCACCGCGAAGCTGCGGTGCATCGTGCCCAGTGCCTTGGTCAGCGCCGCGGCCAACGCGACCACCAGCACCCCCAGCGCCGCCCACGGCAGCGCGGACACGGTCGAGTCCACGGTGATCCATCGCATCTCGGGACCCGGGAAGAACCACGCGCCGTCCGGCAGGAAACGGAAGTAGATCGGCAGCGCGACCATTCCGGCCCCGACCGCCCAGAACGTCGTCACCAGGACGAACTCGATCAGGCCGAGTGGGAACAACAGGAAGAGATAGGCGAGGTCACGCCAGTGCGCGGTGTCCCGCAGCCGGGCCGTCCAGCGCTGCCGCAGCCCCTTCTCCGACAACGGCAGGTAGGGCCGGTCGATGTAGGCGTCCAGCTGCGCGTACACCCTCGCCCGCTCCATCCGCGCGACCGAGCGCACCAGCAGCAACAGCGCGCCGAGCAGCGGAATCCCGACCCACACCACCACGGTGGCGATCCCGGACAGGCCCAGGGTGAGAATCAGCGAAAAGGTGAAGGTCCCCAGCGGCAGGCTGACCAGCAGGAAGAGCAGCGAACCACCCAGCGGTGCGCCGCGGCGGCGGGACTTCTCGGCAGAGACGGTGGCAGTGGTCATCGGCGGTGCTCCTCACGACTGATCTGACCAGCTCAGCATCCCGCCGGGCAAGTCCGGCCGCCAGGGGGGCCACGGGCATCTGCGAGGTGGGGCCAGCCCTACCCCGGCCCGGTGCGGAACAACCAGGTTGCCCGAAGCGCTATGATGGATAGGTTAGGAAACACCGACAAGGGGGTGAACGGTTTCGACTCTGGACGTTGAGTCAGGGGAAGCGTGCCGGTGCAGGCGAGAGACCACCGCAAGCGTCATCGCAAACCAATAAGCGCCAAGGCCAATAGCCAGCGCGACTTCGCTCTTGCTGCCTGAGTAGCGAGCGAGTCTGTCGGCCCGGGATCGCCTCCGACCCGGTAGCCGGCATCAGCTAGGAGGCTTACCGCCAGTCCCGGCCGCGGAGCCTGGTAGGGAAGCAAACAGCGGCTGGGCCCGTCACTTCAGCTCGTTCACGTGACTGAAGGGGTCAAGCAGAGACACAGTGGACTGCGCACGGAGAAGCCCTGATGAAGCGCTAGAGGACCCGGGTTCAATTCCCGGCACCTCCACTCTGGCGACCCGTGTCCGCGGAAAGCGCGGACCGGGTCGTTCCGGATTGTGTTGGGGGACCGAGTCCCCCAAGCCCCCTACGGTGCGAGCGTTGCTGATCCAGCGTGCTTTGCCAAGCGCCCTACGGTGTGGGTGCCTGCTGACCCCGCGTGCTTCTCCAAGCCGTTGGTGGGGACCATGGTGATTAGGGGACCACGGTGGAGACGTGCTCGACGGCGGGTGGGGTGGCGAAGAAGGGGCCGGCCAGTGCTCGCCAGCGGGCGAAGTCTGGTGACTCGCGGAACCTCACCATGTGGTGCTCGACGGTTTCCCAGTCCACCAGGAGCCGGTAGCGCTGAGGGAATTCGACACTGCGGCACAGGCGGGCCCCGTGGCAGCCCTCCGCCCGGTCGAACAGCGGCAGCGCATCGGCGACGGCGCGTTCGAAGGATTTCTCCTGGCCGGCTTCGACTTCGATCTGTGCGATCTCGGTGACCAAGGCAGTCCCTTTCTGATTGTGGCCTGGACGGCCGGAGCATCGTGCCGGCCGTCCAGGGCGGCACCCCGTGCGACGGCCTACGGGCGGGCAGTGGCACAGGGGGTCTGCAGAGAACCCTTGATGACGTCGTCCGTCGCGTCCCAGCGCACGGACTTCGTCGGCTCGGTGGGAGTGTCCACTACGAACGGCGTCAGGCACAGCGGGGCCGCCGCGGGCGCGCCGCTGAAGTAGTCACCGAGCCGGCGGGCCGACATGACGCCCTCCTGGGTGGGCGACCAGCCGACGCTGGCCTTGATCAGGCCCTTCTGCAGGTAAGGGACGCCGTCGGGGGAGCCGTTCTGGGTGACGATCGCGACCTGGCCGGCGCGGTTGCCGAGGGCCTGGATCACGCCGATCGCCATGTCTTCGTTGTGCACGAAGATGCCGGAGATCTGCGGGTATTTGGTGATCAGGTCCTGCGTCGCCTTGATGGCGCTCTGGCGGTCGTAGTCCCCGTTGAGCGTTTCGACGACGCGCGAGTCGTCCCCGAGTGCCTGGCGGAATCCGGCGTTGAAACCGTCGACGTCGGCCCGGCCGGGTGTGCCGGTGATGATCGCGACCTGGCCGCCGGGTGCCAGTGCCTTCAGCTGCGTACCGGCGGCGGCGCCGGTGTCCTGGTAGCGGGTGCCCTGGAAACCGACGGCGTCCCTCTCCAGCGACTGGTCGTAGCCATACAGCACGACAGTGGGGATGCCCGCCTGGCCGAGCGCGGTCAGGTCGCTTTTGACCGTGGCGTTGCTGAGCGGTTCGAGCACGACACCATCGACCTTGCTGGTGATGGCGTTCTGGACATTCGCCACCTCGGCCGAGGCGTCGAAGTTCGAGTTGAACGTCCTGGGTGTGCCACCGAGGAGCGTCACCGCCTTCTCGAAACCCTGCTTCGTGTACTCGTAGTACGGGATGCCGCCGGTCTGGATGTAGGCGATGGTCTTGCCCTTCAACGGCACGCCGGGCGAGGTCTTCCGGCCTTGGGAAGGTCCACTCCCGCCGGTCGTGGTCGCGGTGGAGCAGGCGGTGAGCATGATCAGGAGGGCAGCGGCGGATGCGCCCGCTACGCGGCGACGGGTGGTCATAGGAGGTCTCACTTCTCTCGTTGAGCCATGACAGCGACGACGATCACCGCGCCCTGCAGGACGTAGCGCAGTTCTCCGGGGATCGACATGAGGTTGAGTGCGTTGCCGATGAGGCCGAGCAGGATGATTCCGAGGATCGTGCCCGGAATATCGCCGCGGCCGCCGGCAAGCGGGGTGCCGCCGACGGCGACTGCCGCGATCGCGGTCATCTCAAGGCCGGTCCCCATCTGTGCCTGCGCTGACGCGAGCTGGATCAAGAACAGGACCGCGGCGACGCCGACGAGCAGCCCGTTGCCGGCATACAGGCAGATCTTCAGTGTGCGCACCGGGATCCCGGCCCGGTAGGCGGCCGACGAGGACGCGCCGAGTGCGTAGATCCAGCGGCCGATTTTGCTGTACCGCAACAGGATGTGCGCCGCGAGCAGCGTGATGCACAGCGCCCACACCAGCGGCGGGAGCCCGCCGAACCGCTGCAGGCCGATGGCCAGGACGGAGTCGGGGATCGCGGTGATCGGCACGTTCGAGATCAGCAGTGCGGCGCCCTGCAACAAGGTGAGCATGCCGAGCGTGAGGATGAACGGGTGGGAGCGGGAGAACGCCGCCAGCACGCCGTTGCACAGCCCCACACCGATGGCGGCCAGGACGCCGAGCAGCACCGCGACGCCTGGCGGCCAATGGTGCACCATCAGCGATCCCATGATCATCGCGCTGAACGAGACGTTCGAGCCGATGGACAGGTCGAGCCCGCCGGAGACCATCAGTGCGGTCGTGCCCGCGGCGAGAATCCCGAAGATCGCCATCTGCTGCAGGATGTTCGCGAAGTTCCCCCAGGACAGGAACACGGGGGAGCGCCACGACGTGATGACAACCAGCACGACGATCACGGCCAGCAGAGCCAGGTGCGAACGCCTGGTGGTCACCAGGCCACGTATCCGGCCCCGGGCCGTCGGCGCGCCGGGTTCGGTCGAAGCCGGCGTGGCAGTGCTACTGGACATGGGTGGGGTCCTCATCTCGTCCGGCCGGTGACTGCGCACCGGTGACTGCCAGTTCCAGCACGCGGTGCTCATCGATCTCGGCGGCGGCCAGCTCGCCGGTGATGCGCCCGCGCCGCATCACGAGCAGACGGTCGACCACCGGCACGAGATCCTGCAGTTCGGAGGAGATCATCAGGACGGCACAGCCGTTGCGGGCGATTTCCCTGATGGCGTGGAGGATCTGCTGTTTCGCGCCGATGTCGACGCCTTGTCCCGGCTCGTCGAGCACGACCACGCGGGGGCGGGCCTGCAATGCCTTCGCGATCGACACCTTTTGCTGGTTGCCCCCGGACATCGCACGGGGTGTGGCGGCCGGGCTCGCCGGTTTCACGTGCAGGCGATCCAAAAGGCGCTGTGTGGCGGTGCGTTCGGACCGGCCCCGCAGGATGCCCAGCCGGGACTCGGGGCGGGCGAGCATGACCGTGTGCGTGCACGGCAGGTCCATTAGCAGTGAGTCGCGCTTGCGGTCTTCGGGAACTACGACCACCCCGGCCCGCAGGGCGTCGCCGGGAGTTCTGGGCCGGTAGGGCGTGCCGTCGACGGTCATCTCACCGGTCGTCGTCGGGTGCAGCCCCGCCAGCACGTTCGCCAGCTGGGTGCGGCCTGAGCCGACCAGCCCGGTGAGGCCGACGATCTCGCCACGGCATAGGCGCAGGTCGACGTCGGTGAGTCGCCCGTGCCGGCCGATCCCGCGCAGCTCCAGGGCGACGTCACCGGCTGTGCCGGAGGTCCGGCGGAGGCGTTCGAACGCGCCACCGACCATGCGCAGGACGAGATCGTCGGGGGTGAGCTGGCCGGCCGCCACGGTGTCCACGGTCCGGCCGTCGCGCAGCACGGTGACCCGGTCCGCGACGGCGAGGACTTCCTCGAGATCGTGGGAGATGTAGACGACGGCCACGCCGTCGCGGCTCAGTTCGCGCACGATGTCGAGTAGCCGCGCGCGCTCGGCGACACCGAGGCTCGAGGTCGGCTCGTCCATGAGCGCCACCGACGCACGCCGGTAGATCGCCCTGGCGATGGCGACGAGCTGCTGGTCGGCCGGGCTCAGACGGTTGACAGGCTCCTTCGGGTCCGCCCGGAAGCCGAGCCTGGCGAAGATGCCGAGCGCCTCGTGGCGCTGACGGCGCGACCTGAGCATGCCGAGCCGGGAGTGTTCCTGCCCGAGGATCACATTCGCCACGGCATCGAGCGACGGGGCGAGGCTCAGATCCTGGTAGATCGTCTCCAGCCCGCGAGCCTGCGCCGTCCGCGGGGTGAGCGCGGCTCCGCTCCAGGCACCCAGCCGGAGGCGGCCGCTGTCCTGCTGTTCCGAGCCGGAGAGGATCTTGATCAAGGTGGATTTGCCTGCGCCGTTGGCGCCGACGAGGCCGTGCACTTCGCCCGGACGCACGAACAGCGAGGCGCCGGCCAGCGCCGCGGTCGCGCCGTACCGCTTGGACACCGCGTCGGCCGCGAGGGCGGGCGGTTCGGAGAACACAGGGGTGGGATCTGTCATCGGGACCTCGACTGTCACGTCGTTGTGGAAGCCGGGTGGGACGCCCTCGGTGCCGGATCGGCGATGACCGAGAGTGATCTACCGTCTAGTCGGTAGGCTCAAGTATCTCCACGAAAGCCGATCCGTCAAGACCTCGCCGGTGACGGATCGGCTATCGATGCAGGCGCGCGCTCGCGCCGCCCGCTAGGGTTTCGGGGCCGTGCCGTCGATGAACAGTTGCCAGAAGTGGCGGGCGACCTGTTCGGCCGTCCAGCCCTCGCCGGGGTGGAACCACTGGTATGTCCAGTTGCACATGCCGAGAATGGCGAAGCTGGTCATGCGCGTGTCCATGGGGCCGAAGTCGCCCGCGCGCACCCCGTCGTCGAGGATTTTGATCAGCATCCCGTGGTAGTGGTCTCGTTTCCCGGCGATCGCCTGCCGGGCCTCTTCGGGCAGTTCCCGGTAGTGCTCGAAGAACACGCGCAGGTGCCCGGGGTGGCTCTCCATCAGGGTGACCAGGTCGGTCATCACCGCCAGCAGCATGTCCCGTGGCCCCAGCGTGGCCGCGGCCACGCGGTCTTCCTGCCGCTCGATGATGAGGTCGATCATCTCTTCGTGGATGACGATGAGGATCTCGTCCTTGCTGGAGAAATAGTGGTACAGCGACGCTTTCCGGATGCCCACGTGTGCCGCGATGAGATCCATCGAGGTCTCGTGGTAGCCGCGTTCGTTGAACAGGCCGGCGGCCACGCTGATGATCTGCATTTTGCGTTGGGCGCCCCGGCTACTGGTGTTCACGGGGGCAGGCGTGGCCATCGACATTCTCCTCATCGTTGCGGACTTCCGCGTGGGGGTGATCACGGAATCGGGGGAGTCCCTCGGGCACCGGCAGGCGTAACGCATTCGTGAGCATAGCGACCTTGTGGTACTGCGCGGACATCGTCAGCAGCTCGATGAGCTGCCGCGGCGGCATCACAGCCGACAGCCGCGGCCATAGGTCGTCATCGATCGTCAGCTGCTCGCACAGCTGCTCGACGGCTTGCAGCAGCAGGGTTTCCACCGGCGTCCAGCACGCCGAGCCGGCCGCGGGAACCAGCGTCGCGGCCAATTCCCGTGGCCCCAGCTCGGCTTCCCCGGCGAACAGCCCGGCGTGCACCGCCCATTCGGGTTCGGCTCCGGTCAGCGCGCAGACCCGCAGGATCACGATTTCCCGGTACCGCAGGGGAAGTTCCGTCTCCGCAAGGCACGCCCTGGTGGCGCGACGCAGATCGCCGAGTGCCGCCGGGGAGTGCGCGAGCACAGCGAAGATCGGGATCGTTGTCCCGTCCGGAAGCCGGTACGGGCGCAGGGCTTCCGCCCGCTCGGCGGTCAGCGGAGCGGGCGGCACACGGGCCATCCTCGTCATCCGTCCGCCACCGCAGGTTCGAGTTCGACAGCGAAGGCGCTGCCGGTCGCGGCCCGCACCTGCTCGAGGCCGACGCCCGGAGCGAGTTCCCGCAGTACCAACCCCGCGGCGGTCACGTCGAGAACGGCGAGATTGGTGATGATCCGGTCCACCACGCGGCGGCCGGTCAGGGGCAGCGTGCACTCGCCGAGAATCTTGTGCTCGCCGCGCCGTGTGGTGTGCTCCATCAGCACCACCACCCGGCGGGCCCCGTGGACCAGGTCCATCGCGCCGCCCATGCCTTTCACCATGGCACCGGGCACCATCCAATTGGCGAGGTCCCCGGTGGCCGAGACCTGCATCGCGCCCAGTACCGCGGTGTCGATGTGGCGGCCGCGGATCATCCCGAACGACAGCGCCGAGTCGAAGAACGAGGCGCCGGGCACCACCGTCACGGTCTCCTTGCCGGCGTTGATCAGGTCGGGGTCCACCTCGCCGGCAGCCGGATAGGGTCCGGTGCCAAGGATGCCGTTTTCACTGTGCAGCACGACATGCACGCCCGGCGGAAGGTGGTTCGGGATCAGCGTCGGCAGGCCGATGCCGAGGTTGACGTAGGTTCCGTCGGCCAGTTCGCGGGCGGCCCTGGCCGCCATCTCGGTCCTGGACAGGGTCATCACGACACCCCCATCGGCTCGCGCACCGTGCGTTTCTCGACCCGCTTCTCGACGGCCGGCGTGTGCAGCACGCGCTGCACGAAGATTCCGGGCACGTGCACCGCATCGGGATCGATCTCGCCGGGGGTGACAAGGTCCTCGACCTCGGCGATGGTCACCTGGCCCGCCATCGCGCACAGCGGGTTGAAGTTGCGGGCCGATTTGGCGAAGACGAGGTTACCCTCGGTGTCGCCGAGCGCGGCGTGGACGATCGCGAAGTCGGCCGTGATCCCCTTTTCCCGTACGTACTCGACGCCGTCGAAGAGCTCCGTCGGCTTGGGCGGGGAGGCCACGGCCACGGTTCCGTCGGGCGCGTAACGCCACGGCATCCCGCCTTCGGCGATCGGGGTGCCGACTCCGGCCGCGGTGTAGAACGCCGGGATACCGGCGCCGCCGGCGCGCAGCCGTTCGGCCAGGCTGCCCTGCGGGCAGAGTTCGACCTCGAGTTCACCACCGAGGTACCGGCGCGCGAACTCTTCGTTGTCGCCGACGTAGGAGGCGGTGACCCGCCGGATGCGGCTCGCTTCCAGCAGGATGCCGAGCCCCCATCCGTCGGTGCCGCAGTTGTTGGAGATGACGTGCAGGTCAACGGCTCCATGGCGGTACAGCGCGTCGATGAGCGCACTGGGGATCCCGCAGGCACCGAAGCCACCGGCCGCGACGCTGGCGCCGTCGGGCACATCGGCGACGGCCTCGTCCGCATCGGCCATCACCTTGCTCCGCGGCCGTGGTCGGGTTGCTTCCACTGACTCCTCCACAGGGCTGACCACGGTCACACTACCGGCTGGACGGTAGTGACGTGGGTTGACGGTAACGATGCTCCCACTCTAGTCTACCTACCGTCTGGACGGTAGCCCAGTCTCGAGGAGGAGAACATGGTCGATCCGGTGACGGCTCCGTCGTTGCCCGCCCACCTGTCGCTGCTGCGCGGCATGCTGATCGACGCGGTGGCCATGCTGCGCTCGGGTTTCGCCACGGCCGCCGATATCGACACTGCGATGCGGCTGGGCGCCGGTCATCCCGTGGGGCCGTTGACAGTGCTGCGGGAGCTGGCTCCGGTCGATCGGGAATTGCTGGGGCTGTCCGAGATCCCGGCGGCGGAACTGTCCGATGTGGACGCGGCAGCCGAGGTGCCGTCGTGGTCGGGTCCGGTCGGTGTCGTGGGCACGGGCACCATGGCCGCAGGAATCGCCGAGGCCATCGCCGCCGCGGGCACGCCCGTGCGGGTGCTCGCCCGGTCGGCTGCCTCAGCGGAACGACTCGATGCCGCGGTGGCGGCCAGCCTCGCGCGCGCCGTCAAGCGCGGGCGGCGGCGACCAGGCGAGGCCGGCGATATTCGCCACCGGGTCCACTGTGGACTCAATGAAGCGGAACTGGCGGACTGTGCGGTGGTCATCGAGGCGGTGTCCGAGCGGTTGGACGTCAAATACGAGGTCTGTGCGCGACTTGATGCGGTCCTGCCACCGGGCACCCCGATCGCGACCAACACGTCGTCGTTCCGCGTCGGCGAGCTGGCCGTGGGGCCGGACCGGCCGCTGCTCGCGCTGCACTTTTTCAATCCCGCTCCCGCAATGAAGCTGGTGGAGGTCGTCGTGCCGGATGGTGCCTCGCCCACGCTGGCCGCTGCGGGCGCCGCCTGGGCGGGCGCGATCGGAAAGACCGCGATCCGGTGTGGCGACCAGCGTGGGTTCCTGGTCAACCGGCTGCTCATCCCCTACCTCAACGACGCCGCCCGGCGGCTCGGCGACGGTGACGTCACGGCCGCGGACCTGGACGAGGTGATGACCACCGGCGCGGGACATCCGATGGGGCCGCTGGCGCTGATCGACTTGATCGGTGCGGACGTGACAGTCGCGGCGCTTTCGGCGATGGCCGAGGCGTACCCCGATCCGCGACTGACACCGGCGGCGCCCCTGCGGCGGCTGATCGAGACCGGGCACCTCGGCAAGAAGGCCGGCCAGGGCTTCTACACCTATCGATGAACGGAGAATGCGTGCAGTACGACAAGCTCTTCATCGGCGGCGACTGGGTATCCGCCCACCAGGGCGCTGAGGCGGAAGTGATCAACGCGGCCGACGAAACCGTTCTGGCCACGGTGTGCCAGGGCGACGCCCAGGACGTGGACACTGCGGTCGCCGCCGCACGTGCGGCCGTCGACTCCGGTGCGCTCGCCGACCCAGCCGCCCGGATCGCGGCACTTCGAGCAGTGCGGGAAGCGCTGGCCGAGCGACAGGACCGGATCGCCGAGCTGATCAGCCTCGAGGTGGGTACCCCGGCGAAGATCTCCCGGCGGATCCAGGTCGGGTTGCCGCTTGCGGTGCTGGATGCGTTCGCCGAGACGGCCGGCCGCTACGAGTGGCAGACCACGGTGGGCAACTCGACGGTGCTGCGCGAGCCGGCCGGAGTGATCGGCGCGATCACTCCGTGGAACTACCCACTTCACCAGCTGGTAGCCAAAGTCGGCGCCGCGATCGCGGCCGGCTGCGCCGTCGTGGCGAAACCTGCCGGCGTGGCGCCGTTGTCGGCCTTCGCGCTCGCCGAAGCGGTGTCGGGCGCCGGCTTGCCGGACGGGGTTTTCAACCTGGTGCCGGGAAGCGGGGGCGTCGTCGGCGAGGCCATCGCCGGACACCCCGGGGTGGACGTCGTCTCCTTCACGGGATCCACCGAGGCAGGTACGCGGGTCGCGCGGCTGGCCGCGGCGACCATCACCAAGGTCGCGCTGGAATTGGGCGGCAAGTCCGCCAACGTGCTCCTCGACGATGCGGATCTCGCGCGGGCCGTCAAAACCGGCGTCGGCAACGCGTTCCTCAACTCGGGACAGACCTGCTCGGCCTGGACCCGGATGCTCGTCCCGGCACGGCTGCAGGACCAAGTCGTGGATCTGGCGGTGCAGTCGGCGAAACGGCTCACCGTCGGGCATCCGCTCGACGAGAACACACGCCTCGGCCCACTGGCGTCCGCGGGGCAGCGCGAGAACGTGCGTGGCTACATTGACGCCGGCCGGGCGGAAGGTGCGCGGCTGGTGTGCGGCGGGACGGAGCCGCCGGCGGGCCTGAGCAAGGGGTTCTACGTCGAGCCCACGATCTTCGCCGATGTCGGGCCGGCGATGCGGATCGCGCGGGAAGAGATCTTCGGCCCGGTCCTGGCGATCATGCCTTACGACGACGAGGAGGACGCGATCCGGATCGCCAACGACTCCGACTACGGCCTCGCCGGTGGTGTGTGGAGCGCGGACACTGACCGCGCGTGGGCTGTGGCCAGGCGGATGCGCACCGGGCAGGTGGACATCAACGGCGGCGCGTTCAACCCCGCCGCACCCTTTGGCGGCTACAAGAAGTCGGGACTGGGGCGCGAGTTCGGGACGTTCGGTATCGACGAGTTCGTCGAGATCAAGTCGGTGCAGTCGTGACCCGCCTCGACACGATCAGGCGCTACTACGACGGCTGCAGCACCGGGGACATCGAGCTGATGCGCGGCACGCTGACCGACGACGTCGTGCACTACTTCCTCGCCCCGAACCCCGGTTCGGCGCCCGTCCGCGGCCGTGAGCACCTGGCCCGGTACTGGCGCAAGGTGCATCGCGTGATCGACGCCCGATGGATCGTCGACCACATTGTCGAAGGCGCCGACGAGGCCGTCATCGAGTGGTCGATGTTCTGGCGGCCGGAAGGCACGCCGGAGCGGGTCGTCACCCGAGGCGCGGAGTGGTTCGTGTTCTCGGGCGGGCTGATCAGCGAGATTCGCTCGTACTATCAGCAGCGGGAACGCTCGACCGAGCTGGACGGGTTCGGTTACGCCGAGCGCGGTTATTCCGTGCCGGCTCGGGAAAGCAGCACCGTCCACTCAGGACAGGAGGACTACCGTGCCTGAAGTGACGTGCGTCCGCGACCGCTCGGTGCTGACCGTCATCCTGGACCGGCCCCGGTCCCTGAACGCGCTCACCGGGTCCTGCCGGGCCGAGCTGCTGGCCGCGCTGGACTCCGCGACCGACCCGGCGGTGCGCGCGGTCGTGCTGACCGGTGCCGGGCGTGCCTTCTGTGTCGGCCAGGACCTCGCGGCCACCGATGAGCTGGCGCAGGCCGACGTCACGGTGCGCGACACGTACAACCCCTTGGTGCGAGCGCTGAAAGAGCTGGACAAACCGGTGGTCGCCGCGGTCAACGGGCCTGCCGTGGGCGCGGGTATGGGGTTGGCGCTGGCCTGCGATCTGCGGCTGATGGCCGACACGGCGTACTTCGCCTGTTCCTTCAGTAAAGTCGGGCTGGTACCCGACACGGGACTGTCCTATGAGCTGGTGCGGCGTCTTGGGCACGCGCGCGCCTATGAGCTGGCCGTGACCGGCCGTGCCATCGGCGCTGTCGAAGCGGAGCAGCACGGACTGGTAAACCGGGTCGTGCCAGGGGAGTCGCTGGTGAGGGAGGCGGCCGAGCTGGCCGAGCAGCTGTCGCGAGGCCCCGGGCTCGCGCTGGCGCTGACGAAGCGGCTGTTCACCGCGGCGGCGCACGCCGGAGCCGGCGCGATGCTGGAACGGGAGGCGCTGAGCCAGGGTGTCGCGGCGGCGACGGCGGAGCACACCGAAGGTGTCGCGGCGTTCCGGGAAAAGCGCGGCGCGAACCACGACGGCGGCCCGGTCACTGTGCCGGCCGTCGTACCCCTCGACGCGATCTAGCCCTCTGACGAGGAAGGTGTCATCCCATGGAGACCTGGGTCGACGGAGACATCAGGTATTCGGCGTACGACCTGAGTTCCCGCCTGTCGAACGCGACGAGCGAGTTCGAGCCCAACCCGCACCACATCGACTACATCCCGCATGACAAGACGATCGAGGACTCCGAAAAGCTCTTCGGCATCGGCAAGGACATGTGGCGGAACGGCCGTGGCTGGGCGATCGAGCGCATCACGCTGACCACGCATTCCGGTACCCATCTCGACGCGCCGTATCACTACGGCCCCGCCTCGGGTGGGCGGCCGGCCAAGACGATCGACGAGGTCCCGTTGCGCTGGTGCTTCGGCCCTGGTGTGGTGCTGGATGTGACCGGCGTCGATCGCCGCAAAGGTGCCGACGAGCACGACCTGCAGCGGGAGCTGGATCGCATCGGATACCGGCTCCAGCCGTTCGACATCGTGCTGATCCGCACCGACGCCTCCCGCTATTTCGGCGAGCCGGGCTATCAGTACAAGCACACGGGATTGCGCGCTTCGGCGACCCAGTGGCTCACCGAGCAGGGGGTACGCATGATCGGCATCGACGCCTGGACGCTGGACCGGGCGTTCGACGTCATGGTCGAGGAGGCGAAGGACGGCGACACCGAACAGCTGTGGGAGTCCCACTACTTCGGAATCACGCAGGAGTACTGCCAGATCGAGAAGCTCAGCGCGCTCGCGGACCTGCCACGTCCCCACGGATTCCGGGTCTCGTGTTTCCCGGCCAAGATCGAAGGCGCGAGCGGCGGCTGGGCTCGCGTCGTCGCCCTGTACACCGAACCCGCCTGACATCGGAAAGGAAGATCCATGAAACTGGTGACCTTCACCCGCGGGCCGGTGCCCGAAGTGGGTGTGATCGACGGCGAGGAGCACGTGGTCGCGCTGCGCCCGGCCTACGCGGACCTGCTCCGCTCGCGCGGGATCGAGGCCGCGCAGGCGGACGCGCTCAGCGAGACGATCTTCCGTGACATGGTGACGTTCATCGGCTTCGGCGAATGGGGCAAGGACGAAGCTCGCGCCGCGGCCGGGCAAGCACGGGGCGGGCCGCACCGGCTACCCCTCGCCGAGGTGACGTTGCGCGCCCCGCTGAGGCCGGTCGCCCTGCGCGACTGCATCGCGTTCGAGACGCATCTGAAGAACTTCTACGAGAACATCAACCGCAAGGAGGTCCCCCCGGCCTTCTACGAGATCCCGGTCTACTACAAGGGCAATCCGTCCACTGTGGTCGGTCCGGGCGAAGACGTGCCGTGGCCGAGCTACAGCAAGGAGTGGGACTACGAGCTGGAGCTCGGCGTGGTGATCGGGCCGAGTGCGCACAATGTCGCCAAGGATGAAGCGGAGTCGCACATCTATGGCCTCACCTGCTTCAACGACTTCAGTGCCCGTGACGTACTGCGCAAGGAGATCTCGATCGGGCTGGGGCCGGCCAAGGCGAAGGACTTCGCCACCGGTATCGGCCCCTGGCTGGTGACCATGGACGAGATCCGCGACCTGTACGACCTGGAGATGGTCGCGCGGGTCAACGGCGAGGAGTGGTCACGGGGCAACTCGGGCCAGATCCACTGGAGCTTCGCCGACATCATCACGCGCATGGCCGATGCCGAGCCCCTCCGGGCCGGCGAGATTTTCGGCTCGGGCACCGTCGCCTTCGGCTGCGGGCTCGAACTGGGCAAGTACCTCCGGCACGGCGATGTCGTCGAACTGGAGATCACCGGGCTGGGGGTGCTCCGCAACCGTGTGGTGAGCGGAGCCTGACCAGCGAGGCCCCTCGGTCGCGCACGGTACGCACCGAACCGGACACGAAGCGAAGTGCCCCTTGACACCTACCGTCTGGACGGTAGACAGTGTGATGCAGATCATGACGACTGGCTGGAGACGAACGTGACGGCAACGGTGCCGACGCCCGCCGACGCGGTGGAACAGACCCGGCGCAAAGACGGCGACCAGCTTCTTGCCGGTCGTGCCACCTATCTTGACGACGTCACCATCCCGGGCACGCTTCACTGCGCGATCCTGCGCAGCCCGCACGCCCACGCCCGCATCCTTTCGGTGGACACGACGGCGGCCAGGCAGTGCCGGTCCGTGCGGGCGGTGGTGACCGGCGAAGAGGCACTGACGCTCGCCGGGCCGCTGCCGCATTTCTTCGAACCGTCCATTGTGGGTGGTCGGACGACGACCGTGCGGGTGCTCGCGGTGGACAAGGTGCGATACGTCGGCGATCCGGTCGCCGCGGTGGTCGCCGAGTCGCTCGCCGATGCGGAGGCCGCGCTGGCGGCGATCGAGGTGGACTACGAGGTGCTCCCCGCCGTGGTGGAGGCCGGGGAAGCACTCGCCGAAGGCGCTCCCAAGGTGTTCGACGAGTGGGACGACAACGTCCTGATCCGGCTGCCGTTCGCCGAAGGTGACGCGGCCGCGGCACTTGCCGCCGCCCCCCGGGTGGTCACCGGCGAGGTGCACATCCAGCGGTATCAGACCATGCCGATGGAACCTCGCGGCTACCTCGCGCACTGGGCGCCCACGGGCAAGCTGACCTGTTACGCCTCGACCCAGAACCCGCACCCTTTGCGCACCAACCTGTCCACGATCTTCGGGCTACCCGAGGACCGGATCCGCGTGATCGCCACCCGGCTGGGCGGCGGCTTCGGCCACAAGTTCAACGGCTACCCGGAGGAACCGCTAGTCTGCCTGCTGTCCAGGATGACCGGCGCACCGGTGAAATGGGTGGAGACCCGGGCCGACGCGCTGCTGGTCGGTGCCCGCGAGTTCAGCCACAGCTTCTCCGTGGGGTTCGACGATGACGGCCGCATCCTGGCCATCACCGACCGCATCGTCGGCAACGTCGGCTGCCTCGCCACCTGGGGCGGCTGGAGCATGACCTACCCGGCAGGGATGACGTTCCCCGGCCCCTACCTCGTGACCGACTACAACATCGAGTCGATCGCGGTGGTCACCAACAAGGCACCCTGGAATGGCGCGCGCGGTTATGGCAAGGAGTCCGCGACGCTGGCGCTCGAGCGGATGGTCGACCTTGTCGCGCAGGACCTCGGCCTGGATCCGGCGCAGGTGCGCCGCCGCAACTTCATCCCGCCCGAGCACTTTCCACATTGGACAGCAGCGAAACATCTCGACAGCGGGAACTACCTGGGCGCACTGGACCAGGTCGTCGAGCTGTCCGGCTATCACCGGCAACGCGAGCTGCAGCGCGAAGCACGTGCGGGGGGCGGGTTGCGAGGCATCGGTGTGGCCTTTGAGCTCACCCCCGAAGGCGGCGACTTCGCGGGCAGTTTCGTGCGTGGCTTCGACACCTCCACGGTGCGGGTGAGCCCCACCGGCGCGATCACCGTGCTCACCGGCGTCACCAGTCCGGGCACGGGAAACGAGACGAGCATCGCCGCGGTCGTCGCGCGGGAGTTCGGGGTGAGCGTGGCCGAGGTGTCGGTGGTGCAGGGCGACACCGACTCCTGCCCGTACGGCTTCGGCAATTTTTCCAGCCGCAGCCTCGCCGCCGGAGGGGGAGCCGCGGTCCTCGCCGCTCGCGAGGTGCGGGAGCGGATGGCGCTGGCCGCGGGGGTCCTGCTGGACACGACGCCCGAGAGCCTGGTGTTGCGCGCGGGCCGTTTCCATTCCACCGACGGCGAGCGTTCGATGTCCTTCGCCGAGGTCGCCGAGCAGGTCTACCGTCGTGCCTACGCCATCCCCGGGCTCGACCAGCCGCTGCTCGAAGCGACCAAAGTGGGCGGTCCGGGAAACTTCCACCATGCCCCGGACGAGCACGGCCGGATGTCGGCGTACCCGACGTACCCGTATTCGACGCACGTCGCCGTGGTCGACGTGGACGCCGAGACCGGTCAAGTACGGCTGCTCGACTACACGTGTGTCGACGACTGCGGGGTGCAGATCAACCCGACGTTCGTCGCGGGACAGCTCTACGGCGGAATCGCGATGGGCATCGGCGGAGCGATGTCGGAGGATCTGCCGTACGACGCCGCCGGGCAGCCGGTGGCGCGTACCCTCAAGCACTATCTCGTGCCCCGGGCCAACGACCTCCCGGACATCCGGCTCGGCCACCAGTGCACTCCCTCGCCGTACACGTTGCTGGGCACCAAGGGCGCGGGTGAAAGCGGTGTGGGCGGCGCGATCGCGTGCCTGGCGAACGCGGTCAACGACGCGCTGCTGCCGCTCGGTGTCCGCATCACCAAGATGCCGCTGTCCCCGCCCACCGTGCTGCGGGCGATCCGCTCAGGAGGAAAGCCGTGATCCGTACCAGCCTGCGTTACCACCGTCCGGTCACGCCGGAGGAAACGAGCGCGATTCTCACCGAGCACAGCGGAGACGTCGTCGTCCTCGGTGGAGGCACGATGCTGCTGCCGATGATGAACCGGGCCGAGGTCAACGCCGGTCACATCGTCGATCTTCGTGGCCTCGGCCTGGACAAGATCACCGTGGCCGGCGACAACGTCCGCGTCGGCGCCATGGCCACCTACAACGACCTGCTGTGCTCCGACCTGATCGCGCGGGAGGTGCCGCTGCTGCGGCGGATGGCGAGCGGTATCACCGGAGGCAACCAGTTGCGCAATCTCGCGACCGCGGGAGGATCGGCCTGCTACGGCAACCCGTCTTCGGACGTACCCGCGGTTCTGGTCGCGCTGGAGGCGACCATGTGCCTGCACAGCCCGGCGGGTGAGCGGCGGGTGCCGTCCGCCGAATTCTTCGTGGACGCGTTCCGGACCGCCGTCGGTGCGGGGGAATTCCTGATGTCGATCGAGGTACCGCGGCGTGTGATCGCGGCCGGCTACCACAAGCTGAAACTGTGTGAGGGAAGCTGGCCCATCGTCACCGCGGCGGTCGTGCGGCACGGTGGCCGCGCGATGGCGACCATCGGCGCGGCCACCGTGACACCGCGCCGGTTCGAGCTGACGTCCTATTTGGACGCTGACAAGGACACAGTGGACGAATACGTCCGCGACAACGTCGGCGACCCCTGGTCCGACGTACTGGCCGACGGCAACTACCGCAAGGACGTCTCCGGCGCCGTCGTCCGCCGGGCCGTCGCCGAGCTGCAGGAAGGCTGAAAGATCATGACCGCGACCGAACCCGCCCCGCCCGGCCGCACGATCACGGTGCGTGTCAACGGGGTTGAGCACACCACCGCGATCGAAGATCGCGACCTGCTCGTCGACGCGATCCGTAAGCGCCTCGGACTCACCGGCACCCACGTCGGCTGCTACAACGGCGACTGCGGGGCCTGCACGATCACGGTGAACGGAAAGATCGTGAAGTCCTGCCTGATGCTCGCGGCAAGCGCAGATGGTGCCGAGATCACCACCATCGAAGGGTTCTCCGGCAGCCGGCAGCTCGACGAGATCCAGGAGGCGTTCTGGGACAAGGACGGGTTCCAATGCGGATTCTGTCTGCCCGGACACTTGTTCGCGGCCCGGGATCTGCTGGCGGAAAACCCCGAGCCATCCGAAGCGGATATCCGGCAGGCGATCAGCGGCAACATTTGCCGCTGTACGGGATACGTCAACATCGTCAAGTCGGTGCAGGCCGCCGCGCAGCGACGCGGCTCCGGACAGCGCCCCTCTGCGGCAGCGCAGGGCAGCGTGGCGGATAGCTCACGGGTGCCCTGATCGTCGAATGGACGACCAGCCGCAGCCGGTCGGCTCGAACGATCGATGCGATCCCGTGGGTGTGCCGCGGTGATGCGCGGGTTTTGCGGAGGATCCGAGACGGGTCGCCTGGTGAGTGACCAGGTGGTGGTCACCGTCAGTCGTCCAGGTAACGGAGGTTGTGTTGTCTGGGTATGGGGGCTGAATCAGGGCCAAGGTAGGTGTGGGGGCGGGGTGGGGAGTGGTAAATCTCGTCGGTTGGGTTCCGGCGAGGACGGGAGTGGCATGTATCGACGGCGGAGTGTTGTGGCGGCGTTGGTGGTGGGGGTGTCGGCGGTAGCGGCGGCGCCGGCGTCTGCGGGGGTGCCGTTGCGGGGGACGCAGCCGGTGGCGGAGGGGGTTGGCGGGGCGGTGGTGTCGGATACCGTCGAGTCCAGCCAGGCCGGGATCGACGTGTTGCGGCGTGGCGGAACGGCGGCGGACGCGGCGGTTGCGGTGGCGGCGACGTTGGGGGTGACGGATCCGTATGTCGCCGGGCCGGGCGGTGGTGGGTACTTCGTGTACTACGACGCGCGGAGTATGCGCGTCTCGACCTTGGACGGGCGGGAGACGGCGCCTGCGGCGGACAAGTCCGACATGTTCGTGGACCCGGCGACGGGCAAGGCCTACGACTTCGAAACCGCGGTCGAGAGCGGTCGTTCGGTGGGGGTACCGGGCATGGTGGCCACCTGGCAGCGCGCACTGCAGCGGTGGGGACGGTTCAGCCTCGCCGACAACCTGCGGCCCGCGGTGCAGGTGGCCGACCGCGGCTTCGTGGTGAACCAGACGTTCGCCGACCAGACCACTTCGCTCAAGGACAAGCTGTCCCACTTCGCGCCAAGCGCGGCGCTGTTCCTGCCGGGCGGGCAGGCCCCGAAGGTCGGCTCGACGTTCCGCAACCCCGGCCTCGCCGACACCTACCGGCAGATCGGCAGGCAGGGCATCGGTGCGTTCTACGGCGGTCTCGTCGGCCAGGACGTGGTGCGGACTGTGCAGCACCCGCCGGTCGCCGCCGGGGCGCCGATCAAGCCGATGTCCGGCCCGATGCAGCTTTCGGACCTGCGCGCCTACCGCGCGCTCGACGGCGAGCCGACGCACATCGGCTACCGCGGGTACGACATCTACGGCATGGCGCCGTCCTCCAGCGGCGGCATCACGGTCGGGGAGTCGCTGAACATCCTCGGGAACTTCGATCTGTCCAAAATGGATCGAGTGCAGGCACTGCACCACTACCTGGAGGCGAGCAGGCTCGCCTTCGCCGACCGCAACCGGTACGTCGGCGACTCCCGCTTCGTCCAGGTGCCGCAGCGGCAGCTCCTGTCGAAGCAGTTCGCGGCGACGCGGGCGTGCCAGATCGACCCGAAGAAGGCCGGACAGAGCCCGGTGGCGCCTGGGGACCCGTACGCCGCCGGCGGTGGCTGCAAGACCGCGCCGGCTGCCTCGTCCGACAGCAACGAGCAGCACACGAACCACTTCGTGGTGAGTGACAAGTGGGGCAACGTCGTCTCCTACACCAACACGATCGAGCAGCTCGCCGGTAGCGGCATCACCGTGCCCGGTCGTGGTTTCCTGCTCAACAACGAGCTGACGGACTTCAACTTCACGCCCACCCAGGGCACCGCGCCGGACCCCAACCTGCCCGCAGGCGGCAAGCGGCCGCGGTCGAGCATGTCCCCGACGATCGTGCTCAAGGACGGCACGCCGGCGCTCGCGGTCGGTTCGCCGGGCGGCGCCACGATCATCACCACCGTGCTGCAGATCCTGGTCAATCGTCTCGACTTGGGCATGAGCCTGCCGGACGCGATCGCCGCGCCCCGTGCGTCGCAGCGCAACGCCAAGAATTCCGACGCGGAAGCAGCGTTCCTCGCCCAGCCCACCACGGCTGGGCTGGAGGCGCTGGGGCAGAGCTTCACCAGCACCGGATCGATCGGTGCCGCAGCGGGGCTGGAGTTCAAGCCCGGCGGCAAGATCCTCGCGGCCGGTGAACCCGTCCGCCGGGGTGGCACTTCGGCGATGGTGCTTTCGGCGCATCGCTGAGCTGATTGCGGCCCGCTTCGCCGTCCTGACCAGGGCGGCGAAGCGGGCCGTTCGTCATGGTGCGGTACCGCCGATGCGGCTGGTGAGTTCAGCGGCGGTCTCGGCGACCGCGGTCGCCAGTTCCGGGAACGTCTCGCCGCACGCTCCGTCGTCCGGGCAGAGATGGCGCAGGGTCACCGAGATCGATGCCATCGGGCGGGCGCCGTGGTCGAAGACCGGGGCGGCGACCGAGGCGAACCCAGCGGTCACGTGGCCGTCCTCGATCGACCAGCCGAGCCGCTGCTCCGCGGCCAAGGTCCGGCGAAGCGCAGCGAGTGAGTCCGGGCCACGGCTGGTCCGCAGCACGAACGATTCGGCCGCCGGGAACAACGCACGGACGTGCGCGGCGGGCAGGTGGCGCAGGATTGCGCGGCCGGATGCGGTGAGCTGGCCGGGGAGCCGCACCCCGACGTCGGTCACCAGGGTTTCCGGACGGGCCGGGCGTTCCTTGATCAGGTACAGGGATTCGTTGCCGTGCAGCACACCCAGGTGCGCGGTGTGTCCGGCCCGGTCGACCAGCTTGCGCAACAACGGCCCGGCCAGCCGCTCCAGCGGGTCGTGACGCAGGTACGCGGAGCCCAGCTCGAACGCGGCGATGCCGAGCCCGTATCGGCGTTCGGCAGGCAGGTGGACGACGAAACCGGCCGTGGTGAGTTCGTTGAGCAGGTGATACGTCGTCGAGCGCGGCAGGTGCAGGTCGCGGGCGATAGTGGCGGCGGAAACCGGGCCGGCGTGCGTCGAGAGCAGCCGGAGGACGGCCAGGCCGTTGCGGAGCGCGGGGATGTCCGAGCTGCTCATCGTCACTCCTTCGGGGAGGTCGGGCGCGGAGCGAACGGCCCGTTCGCTCCGGTCGGTGAAGCTGCTGCCTCCTGTTGTCTTGGATACCAGACGCTACCCGGAACTCTGCCCTGGTGCCGCCTGGTCCGGGCGGAGTGCAATGGCTGACATGCCGGAACCAGTCCTCTTGGGCTCGCAGTCGATGACCGCGGCCGAAGTCGTCGATATCGTCCGTGGGCACACGCCCGTCGGGCTCACCGAAGCTGCCCAGATGAACCTCGTCGCCACCCGTCAGCACATCGAGAAACTCGCCGACGCCACGTCACCCACGTACGGCGTCTCCACGGGCTTCGGTGCGCTCGCCACTCGTCATATCCCGGTGGAGAGCCGCACCGCGTTGCAACGCAGCCTGATCCGCTCGCATGCCGCGGGCGCTGGGCCCGCAGTCGAGCCGGAGGTGGTGCGTGCGCTGATGTTGCTGCGCTTGCGAACTTTGGCCAGTGGCTACACCGGAGTGCGGCCGGAGACGGCGAAAACCCTTGCTGCGTTGCTGAATGCGGACATCACGCCGATCGTGCACGAGTACGGTTCGCTGGGCTGCTCGGGTGATCTCGCCCCCTTGGCGGCGGTCGCGCTCGCGTTGATGGGCGAGGGCGAGGTCGTGCACGAGGGCTCGCGCAAGCCGGCTGCGGCGGCTCTCGGGGCCGCTGGGATCACGCCGATCGTGCTTGCCGAGAAGGAGGGCCTGGCCCTCACCAACGGCACCGACGGGATGCTCGGCATGCTCCTGCTCGCGGCCGCCGATCTGCACCGGCTGCTGGACGTCGCGGACCTCACCGCGGCGATGAGCGTCGAAGCCCTGCTGGGCACCGACCGGGCGTTCGCGGCCGATCTGCAGGCATTGCGCCCACATCCGGGCCAGGCGGTCAGCGCGGCACGGATGCGGGCGGCGCTGGACGGATCGGAGATCGTCGAGAGCCATCGTGGTCCGGACTGCAACCGGGTTCAGGACGCATACTCGCTACGGTGCGCGCCGCAGGTGCACGGTGCCGCGCGGGACACTCTGGCGCATGCCGAGCTGGTCGCCGGCCGGGAGCTGCAGTCCGCTGTGGACAATCCGGTGGTACTGGCCGATGGCCGGGTCGAGTCGAACGGCAACTTCCACGGCGCGCCGGTGGCCTACGTGCTCGATTTTCTCGCGATCCCGGTGGCCGACGTCGCGAGCATTGCCGAGCGGCGCACCGACCGGATGCTCGATCAGGCGCGTTCGCACGGGCTGCCACCGTTCCTCGCACACGATCCGGGCGTCGACTCCGGGCACATGATCGCGCAGTACACCCAGGCCGCGGTGGTCACCGAGCTGAAGCGGCTCGCCGTGCCGGCTTCGGTCGATTCGATCCCGAGCAGCGCCATGCAGGAGGACCACGTCTCGATGGGCTGGTCGGCCGCGCGCAAGCTGCGCACGGCGATCGACGGCCTGACCACGGTGCTCGCGGTCGAGCTGCTCACCGCCGCCCGTGCACTCGATCTGCGTGCACCGCTGGCCCCGTCTCCGGTCACCGGGCGGGTCCGGGACCTGCTGCGCACCCGGGTCGGGGGCCCGGGACCTGACCGTCATCTGGCGCCCGAAATCGCGGCTGCCGAAGAACTCGTGCGGTCGGGCGCTGTCCTGACCGCAGCCGAACTGGAGGTCTGATGAGCACCCCACGCACCGTCCGGGCCGCGCGCGGCACCACGCTCACCGCGAAGAGCTGGCAGACCGAGGCCGCGCTGCGGATGTTCCACAACAACCTGGACCCCGAGGTCGCTGAACGGCCGGCCGAGCTGGTGGTCTACGGCGGCACCGGGCGCGCCGCGCGCACCTGGGCGAGCTTCGACGCGATCACCCGTGAACTGACCACTTTGGACTCGGACGAGACGTTGCTCGTGCAGTCCGGCAAACCGGTCGGGGTGTTCCGCACGCACGAATGGGCGCCCCGGGTGCTGATCGCGAACTCGAACCTGGTGGGCGACTGGGCGAACTGGCCGGAGTTCCGCAGGCTGGAGCAGCAGGGCCTGACCATGTACGGCCAGATGACCGCCGGTTCCTGGATCTACATCGGCACACAGGGCATCCTGCAGGGCACCTACGAGACGTTCGCCGCGGTCGCCAAGAAGCGTTTTGGTGGCACGCTCCGTGGCACGCTCACGGTCACCGCGGGCCTCGGGGGCATGGGTGGTGCGCAGCCGTTGGCCGTGACGATGAACGATGGCGTGGTGCTCGTGATCGAGTGCGATCCGCAGCGGGCACGCCGGCGCGTGGAGACCCGTTACCTCGACGAGGTGGCCGCCGACCTCGACGATGCGGTCAACCGGGTAACCGCGGCCAAGAGAGAGCGCCGCGCGCTTTCGGTTGCCGTGGTGGGCAACGCCGCCGAGATCCTGCCCGAGTTGCTGCGCCGCGGGGTGGAGGTGGACATCGTCACTGACCAGACCTCGGCGCACGACCCCCTGTCCTACCTTCCCAAGGGCGTCAGCGTGGACGACTGGGCGGACTACGCGGCGAAGAAGCCCGACGAGTTCACCGACCGGGCTCGGGAATCGATGGCCGACCATGTCGGCGCGATGCTCGGGTTCCTCGATGCCGGTGCCGAGGTCTTCGACTACGGCAACTCGTTGCGTGGCGAGGCGAAGCTCGGTGGCTGCGAGCATGCTTTCGACTTCCCCGGATTCGTGCCCGCCTACATCCGGCCGCTGTTCTGCGAGGGCAACGGGCCGTTCCGGTGGGCCGCGCTCTCCGGTGATCCGGAGGACATCGCCGCGACCGACCGGGCGATGCGGGAGCTGTTTCCGGAGAACGAATCGCTCGCGCGCTGGATCAAGCTGGCCGGGGAGCGGGTGGCGTTCCAGGGCTTGCCCGCGCGGATCTGCTGGCTCGGCTACGGCGAACGGCAGCTGGCCGGCCTGCGGTTCAACGAGATGGTGGCCAGCGGAGAACTGAAGGCGCCGGTCGTGATCGGCCGGGACCACCTCGATTCGGGCAGTGTCGCCTCGCCGTACCGGGAGACCGAGGGCATGGCCGACGGATCCGACGCGATCGCCGACTGGCCGCTGCTCAACGCGCTGGTCAACACCTCGTCCGGGGCCAGCTGGGTGTCCATCCACCACGGCGGCGGGGTCGGTATGGGCCGGTCCATCCACGCCGGGCAGGTGTCCGTGGCCGACGGCACCCCGCTGGCCGCGCAGAAACTGGAGCGGGTGCTCACCAACGACCCGGGCATGGGCGTGATCCGGCATGTGGACGCCGGCTACGACCGGGCCGCCGAGGTTGCCGACGAGCGCGGCGTCCGCGTGCCGATGCGGGAGAAGGCGTGAGCGCGGCCGAGCTGCTCGGGCAGATCGCCGACGTCGGGCGGGACGCCCGGCGTGGCGGGTACTCGCGGCACGTGTTCGACGAGCCGGAACGGGAGCTGCGCACCTGGTTCGTGGAGCGTGCGCAGCGGCTGGGGCTCGGTGTGGAGACCGACCGCAACGGGAACCTGTGGGCCTGGTGGGGTTCGCCGGGCCCGGAGGCGGTGGTCACCGGCAGCCACCTCGACTCGGTGCCCGGCGGCGGCGCATTCGACGGGCCGCTCGGTGTCGCCAGCGCGCTGGACGCAGTGGAATCGCTGCAGACGAAGGGGTTCCGGCCGGCCAAGCCGGTGGCGGTCGTGGTGTTCGCCGAGGAGGAGGGGGGCCGGTTCGGCCTGCCCTGCCTCGGGTCCCGCCTGATGACCGGGACCGTCGACGCGGACTGGGTGCGGGGCTTGCGGGATCCGGACGGGGTGACGTTCGCCGAGGCGGTTGCGGCGGCCGGGCTGGACGCCGGCGGGGTCGGTGCCGATCCGGATCGGCTGGGGCTCATCGGGCAGTTCGTGGAGCTGCACGTGGAGCAGGGGAGTGGGCTGATCGACCTCGGGTCACCGGTGGCGGTGGGCAGCACGGTGATCGCGCACGGCCGGTGGCGGTTTTCCTTTTCCGGACAAGGCAATCACGCAGGTGCCACCCGGCTGGCCGATCGGGTGGATCCGATGCTCCCGGCGGCCGAGACCGTGCTGGCGGTGCGTCGGCTGGCCCAGGGCCGGGACGACGCGCGGGCCACGGTCGGCCGTCTGGTGCCCACTCCGGGCGGCACGAATGTTATCGCCTCCACTGTGGACTTGTGGCTGGATGCGCGGGTACCGGGAGTCGAGACTCCCGCGCTGGTCGAGGAGATCGCGGTGGCCGCACGGGACGCTGCGGAAGGGGAGGGATGCGAGCTGATCATCTCGCGGGAGTCCTATTCCGGCGACGTGGTGTTCGACGAGCCGTTGCGGCGGGCGTTGGGGGAGTGGCTCGGTGCGCCGCCGGAACTGCCCACCGGTGCTGGGCATGACGCCGCGATACTGGCCGGATTCGTACCCTCCGCAATGCTGTACGTGCGGAATCCGACCGGGATCAGTCATGCGCCGGACGAGTTCGCGGAGGAAGCGGACGTGGCGGCCGGTGCCCGGGCGCTCGCCGAGGTGCTGGAGCGGCTCGCGAAATGACCACGTACTGGTGTGAGCGGGCCTGGTTGCCCGGAGGGATCGCCGAGGCGGTGCGGATCGAGGTGGCCGAGGGCCGGATCACTGCGGTGACCGAGGATGCGCCACGAACCGGAACAGTCCTCAGTGGACTCGCTTTGCCCGGGTTCGCGAATGGGCATTCCCATGCGTTCCACCGTGCGCTGCGCGGCCGGACGCATCATGCGCGGGGAACGTTCTGGACCTGGCGGGAGCGGATGTATTCACTCGCCGCTCGGCTCGAACCCGACTCGTACTACCGACTTGCGCGGGGCGTGTACGCGGAAATGGTACTGGCCGGCTATACGAGCGTGGCCGAGTTTCACTACCTGCACCACGCGCCGGGCGGCCAGCCCTATGCCTCGCCCAACGCGATGGGGGAAGCGCTGCGGCAGGCCGCCCGGGACGCCGGGATCCGGCTCACCTTGCTCGACACTTGTTACCTGGCAGGTGGAATCGGCGTGCCGCCGAACGAGGTGCAGCGGCGGTTCTCCGACGGCACTGCCCAACGATGGGCGGAGCGGGTCGCGGAGTTGCCCGAGGACGAGCTGTTCCGCGTCGGGGGAGCGATCCACTCTGTGCGCGCGGTTCCCGAGCACGACCTGCCCGCCGTGGACCGGGCGGTGCCGAAGAATCGTCCGCTGCACATTCACCTGTCCGAGCAGCGGGCGGAAAACGAACAGTGCGAGGCTGCGTACGGCTGGACGCCGACCGGTCTCTTGTGGGATTACGGCGTGCTCGACGAGCGGCTGACCGCCGTGCACGCCACGCACCTCACCGAGCAGGACGTGAAATGGCTGGGGACAGCGCGGGCCGGAGCGTGCTTCTGCCCGACCACCGAACGGGATCTCGGCGATGGGATCGGTCCAGCGCGGGCGTTGCTCGACGCAGGCGTGCGGCTCGGGGTCGGCAGCGACAGCAACGCGGTGGTCGACGCGTTCGAGGAGACCCGCGCGCTGGAACTCGACGAGCGGCTGGCGAGTGAGCAGCGTGGCCGATTCACCGCGGACGAGCTGCTGGCCGCCGGTACCGACCACGTGGCGACCGGCTGGCCGGAAGCCGGAACCATTGCCGTCGGCGCCGGGGCGGATCTCGTCACGGTCGCAGTGGACACTGTGCGGACTGCCGGGATCGAGGCGTCCGGGGTGCTCTTCGCGGCCTCGGCGGCCGATGTCCGGGTGGTCGTGGTGGCCGGCCGGGAGATCGTCCGGGACGGGGTGCACCTGCTGATCGAACGTCCGGAAACCGTACTGGCCGGGGAAATCGAGGCATTGTGGCAGTCCTGATCACTGGAATCGGCGAGCTCACCACGAACGATCCCGAGCTGGGCAGACTCGGCGAAGCCGCGATGGTGCTCGAAGGCGGTGCCGTCGCGTGGGTCGGCCCGGCCGGGCAGGCGCCGGAGGCGGACGAGCGGGTGGACGTCGGCGGGCGCGCGGTGCTGCCGGGCTGGGTGGACAGCCACACGCACCTCGTGTTCGCCGGGGACCGCACCGCGGAGTTCGAGGCGCGGATGGCCGGGAAACCCTATGCGGCAGGCGGGATCGCGATCACCGTCGAGGCCACTCGCGCGGCCTCGGACGAGCAGCTGGCGGCGAACCTCGGCCGGCATCTCGACGAAGCGGCGCGGCAGGGCACCACCTGCCTGGAGACCAAGACCGGCTACGGGCTGACCGTCACCGACGAGGAACGGTCGGCGAAGCTCGCCGGGCCGGTGGCCGACGAGGTCACCTATCTCGGCGCGCACCTGGTGCCGCCGGGCGCTGACGCAGAGTCCTATGTGGACCTCGTATGCGGGGAGATGCTGGACGCGGTCGCACCGCATGTGCGGTGGGCGGATGTGTTCTGCGAGACCGGCGCGTTCGACGAGGCGCAGTCGGCGCGGGTGCTCACGGCCGCCGCGAAGCGTGGGCTCGGGCTCCGGGTGCACGGCAATCAGCTCGGAGAGGGACCGGGCGTGCGGCTCGCTGTCGAACACGGCGCGGCGAGCGTGGACCACTGCACCTACCTCACCGATGCCGACGTGGCGGCGTTGGCGTCCTCCGGCACGGTCGCGACGCTGCTGCCCGCGTGCGATTTGTCGACTCGGCAGCCGTTGGCCCCGGCGCGGCGGCTGCTCGATGCCGGCGCGACGGTTGCGTTGGCCAGCAACGCGAACCCTGGGAGTTCGTACACCACGTCGATGGCGTTCTGTGTGGCCACGGCTGTGCTGCAGATGCGGATGACGGTGGACGAGGCGGTGTGGGCGGCGACGGCCGGCGGCGCTCGCGCGCTCCGCCGGGACGACGTCGGCTACCTCCGGCCGGGTGCGCGAGCGGATGTGCACGTCCTCGATGCGCCGTCCACGACCCACCTCGCGTATCGGCCGGGGGTTCCGTTGACCCAGGCGGTATGGCGGAAGGGGGAGCGAATGCGCTGACTCCAGCACCGGCGTGGTTCTCGTCCGCGCCGCCCTCGATTCCCCGGCGGCGCGTCGGCTCTCCGGGGGGTAGGCGCATTCGGGCCGTATCCCTCGGTGTCGATTCTGTGTTCGTTTGTCCGGTTAGCCCTATTAAGGTGCGGAAAGGGGATACTCATGGGATCTACTTGATCGTCGCCTGTACACGGCGACGGAGTTCCGCGGGAAGCTCGTCGAGCAGCGGACGTACTGCGGCTCGGCGGGCTTCTTTCAGATGGGCCAGCAGATCCACCGCCGGATCCCACAACGATTCGTCGATGGCCGCGGCGCGGACCAGCTTCGGCAGCTGGTCTCGGGGCAGCAGGCTGAGCACGTGGTCGACGCGGGTCTTGTCGTCCAGCACGTATGCGGTGTAAAGCAGGCCCGCGCTGTCGAGCAATCCGATACTGCGCCGCACGGTGTCGTCCGGCAGGTGCCCGATGAACCGGCCCAGCGTGATCCAATCCTCGCGGGCGGCCAGTTCCCGTGCCACCGCCAGCACGGTCGGCAGCGGGATCCGGGTGATGATCGCCGTCGCCCGCCGTGGATCGAGTTCCGCGGCGACCGAGGCGAGAAACCTCGGCGACAGTCGTTTCGCCACGTCGATGCCGCGGGAAACGTCGACCAGCCCGGCGATTCGCGCGCACAGCAGCGGCCCGAACACCTTCTCCGCGATCCTCGCGAGCACCGGCGCGGGCAGCAGTCTGCTCGCCAGGGCCATGCGTTCCAGCACCACCCGGTTCGCGTCGAACAGCGTCGTGGTCACCTGTTCGCGGAACCGGCGTACATCGGACTGGTCGACTTCGGCGAGGTAGGCCAGCCTGGCAGGCTCGACGTCGAGCGCCCTGGCGAGTTTGAGGATCTCCGGGTTCACAGGCCGACCGCCTTCCGAACCGCGCCGCGCAGCAGGGCTGGTACGTACTTCAGGGCCTCCTCGCCGGCGTGGGCGAGCGCGTTCGCCTGCTGGTGCCGGGCATCCCGCAGGGCGGCGGCGAGGTCCTGCCGATGCTCTTCGGGCAGGGCTTCGATGCCCTCGGGCAGGGGACCGCCGAGCTGATCGGCCAGTGTGCGCTCAGCCATGGTGACCCATCATGCCGCAATGGGTGGACCTTGACTTTCGGCAGTGGCCGCCAGGTGCGCGGCCCTTGTAGCGTCAGTGGGGTGGAGGAGGCGGCCCGGCGATGGCGGCGTGTGACGCTCGACGTCGTGCTGTGGGCGTTGCTCTGCTTGATCGCGGTCGACGATACCTTCTGGGCGACCAACCAGGAGCTGATCTACGGCCTGGTCTCGGTGACCGCGGCGGTGATGACTGCCCGACGCTGGCCTGCCGTGTCGCTGGCGGTGACCGTGGCAACGTCGCTGGTCGTCTCGTTCGCCTGGCACTCGAAGGTCGCCACGTGGGAGTTCTTCCTGCTGGTCGCCCTGTGCTACCTGGCCGGGCTGCGGATGCCGAAGGCCCGCGCGGCGGTCGCGATCTGGGGCACGGTCGTGGTGGCCGGGCTGGCCGCCGCGGCCTTGCTGCCGGACGGTTTCGACGCCTTGGGCACCGCGCTCGGCATACTCGCGTTCGCCGGCATCGCCCCGTTCCTGGTGGGGCGGCACATGCGGCTGCGGAAGGAGCTGACGCAGGAGGGCTGGCGGCGGGCCGAGGAGCTGGAGAGCCGCTACCGTCTCGTGGCGCGGGAGACGCGGATGCGGGAGCGCGCCCGGATCGCCAGTGACATGCACGATTCCCTCGGCCACGAGCTGAGCCTCATCGCGGTGCGGGCCGCGGCGCTGGAGGTGGCGGCCGGACTCGACAAGCAGCAGAGCGTGGCCGCCGGGCAGTTGCGGGCCGGTGCCGCACAGGCGACCGAGCGGCTGCGCGAGATCATCGGCGTGCTCCGTGAGGACGCCGCGCCGGTCGAACCGGTGCAAGGAGACCTCGGCGAGCTGATCGACCGGGCGCGCTCGTCCGGGATCGAGATCGAAGCACAGCCGGTCGATCTCGATGGCGCACCGCAAATGGTCGCGCGCGCGGTCTATCGCGTGGTGCAGGAAGGCCTCACGAACGCGGCGAAGCACGCCCCGGGCGCCGCGGTGACGGTGACCGTCACCAGCTCCGCGGAGACCACGGAAGTGTTGGTACGCAACGCAGCGCCGCCTGCCGGGCCGTTGCCCGGGAGCTCGGGCCAACGCGGGTTGATCGGCCTTCAGGAGCGGGTGCGGCTGATCGGCGGGACGTTGCGCGCCGAACCGGTGGACGGCGGCTTCGAAGTCGAGGCACGGCTGCCGCACGCCGCCGCGCCCGCGCCCGAGCCCGGCGACGACGAGGTGGTCGGGCAGGCCGCGCGACAGCGTGAACTGGTCCGGCGCGATGTGCGGCGCAGCCTGGTACAGGCGATCCTGGTCCCGTCGGCCTTGCTCGGCGTCGTCCTCGGCGTGACCGGCGTGGTGTTCCTGGTGCAGTGGCACGAATCCAAGCTGTCCAGCTCGGCGTACGCCCGGCTCGAACCAGGGGAGCCACGCGAGAGGCTGGCCGCCTCGCTGCCTTCGCGGCAGCGCACCTCGCTCCCCGCAGCCAACGAACCACCGCGACCGCCGGGAGCGAACTGCGAGTATTACGGCACCGACCGGACCTGGCTCGACCTGAACAGGTCGGCCTACCGGCTGTGCTTCGCCGACGGCCGGCTGGTGACCAAGGACTTCTACAGTGAGGACGAACCGTGATCCGGGTACTGCTGGCCGACGATGAGGCGATGATCCGGGCCGGGGTCGCGGCCATCCTCTCCGCCGACCAGGACATCGAGGTGGTCGCCCAGGCCGCGGACGGGCGCGCGGCGGTGGAGCAGGCCCGTGCGACCCGGCCGGACGTGGTGCTGCTGGACATCCGGATGCCGGTGCTGGACGGGCTCGCGGCGGCCGAGGAGATCCGGCGCGCATTGCCCGGCACCGGTGTGCTCATGCTGACCACGTTCGGCGAGGACGCCTATATCGAGCGCGCGCTCGGCCTCGGCGCGAGCGGGTTCCTGCTCAAGTCGGGCGATCCGCGGGAGCTGCTCGCCGGGGTGCACGCGGTGGCCGACGGAGCGGCGTTCCTGTCGCCGAAGGTGGCGCACCGCGTGCTCACCCAGCTCTCCGGCGATCGGCTCGGCCGGGCGTCGGCCGCGCGGGAGCGGGTGGCGGCGTTGACACTCCGCGAACGCGAGGTTCTCACCCTGCTGGCCGGTGGACTGTCCAATGCGGACATCGCCGGTCGGATGTTCGTGGTGGAAGGCACTGTGAAGGCGCACGTGAGCACGATCCTCACTCGCTTGGACGCCCGTAACCGCGTCCAGGCGGCGATCACCGCGTACGAGGCAGGCTGGTGTGATGGTTACCGGACCGGCGTGAACGCGGGTGGCTGCCAGGTGGTGATCGGTGAGTTGATTCGCCCGACAAGTGACGGCGGTACGATCCGAATCAGCGCCGACCGTGCGGTGAACGCAGCAGGGATTGCCCAGCAATGGACGGCTGCCTGGATGCCGGTAATCGTGTCCAGGCGGCGATCACCGCGTACGAGGCTGGTTACCGGACCGGCGTGAACGCGGGTGGCTGCCAGGTGGTGATCGGTGAGTTGATTCGCCCGACGAGCGATGGCGGTACGATCCGGATCAGCGCCGACCGTGCGGCGAACGCGACCGGGTTGCGCAGCAACGGACCTCCTGCCCCGGTGCGAATCGAAGCCTTCGCCACGAACTGGCTGCGCGGACGCCGTTCCGCGTCATAGCGCCGAAGTGCTTCCTCCACTGTGGACGAATCGGCACAGGCGGCGGCCAGCGACACGGCGTCCTCCAGGGCCTGGCAGCCGCCCTGTCCGAGGAACGGCGGCATGGCGTGCGCGGCGTCGCCGAGCAGGGCGATCCGGCCGTGGACGTAACCGGGTAGTGGGGTGGCCAGGTGGTGGGTGTCGTGCAGCAGGATCTCCGGGGTGGTGGCGATCAGCTCCGGCAACAGCGCGTGCCACCCGGCGTACCGCTCGGTGAGGTAGGCCCGGTTGTCCTCGTGCCGGATGCCTGCCGGGCGGGCTTCGGAAATCCACCAGTACGCCTGGTCGTCCGGTAACGGGAGTATGCCGGCCTCCGCGCCGGGTGCCCAGCTCGTGGTCATCCGCGTGGACAGTTTCGCGACCCCGCGAAACGCGGCGCCGCCGCTGTAGGCCACGCGCGCCGCCGGGTAAAGCGACTGGCGGATCGGGCTGGTGATGCCGTCCGCGGCCACCACCAGGTCCGCGCGCGTCGAATCCCGGCCGTGGTGGACGAGGCCGTCCGGCTCGGCCCCGGTGACCTCGACGCCGGTGCGCAGGCATTCGCCGGGCAACGCCGAGCGCAACGCCTCGATCAGGCTCGCGCGGTGGATCCCGCCGATCGGGAGATCCTCGTCGCCGAGCATCGCGTCCAGGTTCCAGCGGACGAGGCGGCGGCCATCCTGGCCGAGCAGTGCGCCGCCGCGCAGCCGGGAGATGACCGGGTCGACGCCCAGCGTGGCGAGTGCGCGCTGGGCGTTGGGCCACAACGAGATCCCGGCGCCGATGGCGGTGAACTCCGCTGCTCGTTCGAGTACGGTGACGCGCCAGCCCGCGCGGTAGAGCCCCACGGCCGCGGCCAGCCCGCCGATACCCCCGCCGACCACCACGGCGTGCTTTTCGTCCATGACCCCTCCTCTACGTCTGTAGAGGACTCTACACCTGTAGAGTGGTGAAGTGGATCGGAAAGCGAAGATCGGGGACGCCGCCATCGAGGTGATCGCCGCCGACGGCATGCGGGGGCTCACGCATCGCGCGGTGGACCGGGCGGCCGGGCTGCCCCCGGGGTCCACGTCGTACTACGCGCGCACCCGTTCCGCGCTGCTGGACCTGGCCGCGGAGCGGATGATCGCGCTGGACCAGGTCGAGGTCACGCCGCCGCCGGGCAGTCTCGCGGAATTCCTCGGCGCGGTGGTGTACGCCTCGATCACCGAAGGCCGCACGAGAATGCTGGCGCGCTACCAGTTCGCGCTCGAAGCTACCCGTCGTCCCGAGCTGCGCGTCAGCTATGACGCCGGGGGCCGGTTGCTGCGCCGCCGATGCGCGGAAGTCCTGGCCATCGCCGGATCAAGCGCCCCGGAAGCGCACACTCGCGTGCTCATCGGCTGGCTCGACGGGTCGATCTTCGACGCCCTGGCCGGCACGGGCTCTCGCCGGCCGCCCACGAAGGACGAGCTGATCGAGGGCGCCCGCGCCGTGCTCACCGGGCTGGGGCTGGCCGGCGCCTGAGCCTAGGCGTCCCGTCGTTTCAGCAGCATCGTGCCGCCGAACAGTCCCGCCGCGGCCCACGCGAGACACACCAGCACGCCGATCAAGGGGCTGTACGGTGGAACGCCGCCGAACAGCGGCTCGTTTTCCCCAGACGGCACCATCGAATAGATTCCCGCGAAGGCAGGAAAGTAGTCGCTCGCTTCGTGGAACACCGACTGAGAGAGCACCAGCGGCAACGGCAGCAGCAGCACGATTGTCATCACCAGAGTGCCTGCAGCGCTGCGTAGCATGAACGCGATTCCCTGGCACAGCAAGCCGAGCAGCGCGAAGTAGGCGCCCATGCCCAGCGCGGTCGACGTGGTCTGGCCGAACGTCGACGGTAGTCCTCCGCTGCTCATCGCCAGCGTCGCAACGCCTGTCCCGAGAGCGGAAACCAGCACTCCGAACGCGAACAGCACCGGCACCAGCACGGCTGCCTTCGCCACGACCACCCGCGAGCGAACCGGCACCCACTGCAGGGTAGACCGGATGGAGCCGCTGGCGTATTCGCTCGTCACGAACAACGTCGCCGCCGCGATCACGAAGAACTCGACGAGATACACCGCGCCGGTCAGGGCGATGCCGTGGGCCGCCTTTGGCTGATCTCCATCGGGTTGTTGCGAGATCCCGGAAACGACCGCGTAGAGCGTCATCATCAGCGCCCCGCTACCCAGACACCACCAAGTGGCGCGGACAGACCAGAACTTCGTCCACTCCGAGGCGATCGCGAGCTTTGTCACGCCGACACTCCGTATTCCACCGACGACGCGGTCAGTTCCATGTACGCCTGTTCCAGCGAGGCGGTTCGTTTGCCGAGACCGTGCAGCCGTACGCCGAGTTCGTGCGCGAGGTCGCCCACCTTGTCCACTGTGGAGTCATCGACCAGCAGTTCGTCGTCTTCGCCCGGACTCACGGACGCCCCCGCTGCACGCAGTTTCTCGGCGAGCGTCGTGCGTTCGCCGGGCGAAGGCACCCGTACGGACACGCCGCTGCGCGAATTTCCGGCGATGAACTCGTCCATCGGTGCGTCGGCGAGCAGCTTGCCTTTGCCGATCACGAGGAGGTGGCCGGCGGTCAGCTGCATCTCGCTCATCAGGTGGCTTGACACGAACACCGTGCGGCCCTCTTCGGCGAGTGACCGCATCAACTGACGGACCCAGCGCACGCCGTCCGGGTCGAGACCGTTCACCGGCTCGTCGAACATCAGCACCCCGGGATCACCGAGTAACGCGCCCGCGATGCCGAGACGCTGGCTCATCCCGAGTGAGAACGTCCCGGCGCGCTTGCCCGCCACGTCGCTCAACCCGACGGTGGCCAGCACTTCCTCGACGCGCCGTGCCGGAATGCCGTTGCTGCGCGCCATCGCGAGCAGATGCCTGCCCGCGCTCCGGCCCGGGTGCACGGCCTTCGCCTCCAGCAGCGCACCGACCTCCCGCAGCGGATAGCGCAGCTGCTCGTACGGCTTGCGCTGGATCAGCACGTCCCCGGAGCAGGGGTGGTCGAGCCCCACCGTCATCCGCATGGTGGTGGACTTGCCCGCACCGTTCGGCCCCAGGAAGCCGGTCACCGAGCCAGGCGCGACGACCGAGGTGAGGCCGTTCACCACGGTCTTCGCGCCGTAGCGCTTCGTCAACCCACGAAACGTGATCATAGCCCCGAGTCTGCGCCACCGATGGCTCCGCGGACATCGGCTGACCGGCCGGGGATTCCCCCGACTTTCGGCCAGGGTCAGCGGGACCTGCGACTGATGTGCCGGGTCGGCGTGGCGGTGGCCGGGTCCTGGGGCCACGGGTGCTTCGGGTAGCGGCCACGGAGATCGGCGCGGACCGCGGCGTAGCCGGTGCGCCAGAAGGACGCCAGATCGGCGGTCACCGCGGCCGGGCGGCCTGCCGGGGACAGCAGGTGCAGCAGCACCGGCACCCGGCCGTCGGCCAGCGCCGGGGTTTGCGTCCAGCCGAAGGTCTCCTGCAGCTTGACCGCGAGCACCGGCTGGTCACCGCGGTAGTCCACGCGGTAGTGCGAACCGGATGGCACGGCGAGCCGGTCCGGGGCGAGTTCGTCCAGCCGGGCCGCTTCCGGCCACGGCAGCAGCCCGCGCAGCGCCCCGCCGGCGTCGATCCCGGCCAGATCGCTGCGCCGCCGTACTCCGGACAGGTCCAGCCATTTGTCCACTTCGGATAGCAGTGTGTCGTCGTCCACCGGTGGCCACGGCGGGCCGAGCGCCCGGTGCAGGAACGCCATCCGCTCCCGGAGCCTGGTGGCGTCCTGGCTCCAGCGCAGCAGGCCCAGCCCCTCGGCGCGGAGCCCGGCGAGCAGGGCGGCCTGGCGCAGCGCCGGGTCCGGATTCCGGAGTGGACGTTCCGAAAGGACGATCGAGCCCAGCCGGCGGATCCTCCGCGCCACCACGTCGCCGTCCCAGTGCACTTCGTCCACTTCGGACAACAGCGCCGGTGCGGCACGGACGGCGAGTGCCTCGTCCGCGGTCGCGGCGAGCCGGATCGTGCCCTGCGCTCGTCCGGGATCACGGGTGGCCTCGGCGACGGCGAGCCATTCCGCGTCGCCCAGCCCGCTTCCGGCGGGTAGCTCGGCAGCGGTACCGCTCGCCATCAGGTACACCGGCGCTGAGCCGGAACGCTTGCGCGCCAGCCGTTCCGGATGCGCGAGCGCGACCACCATCGCGGGATCCGCGACGGCACCACCAGGACCATCGACCATTCCGGCCAGCCGACGGGCTTCCCGCTGCCAACGGCGGGCCGCGTCGTCGTGCGCGGAGCGCAGCCGGCGTAGCTCGGCCTCGACGTCGGTGAGCGTTGCTCCGGCGTCGAGCAGGGCGACCACTTCGGCCGCCGTGCGCGTGCCTGCCGCTGCCGCGCCGTCCAGCAACGCGCGGGCCAGCCGGGGGTGCAGGCCGAGGTCCGCCATCCGTTGCCCGCGCGGCGTGATCGCGCCGTCCGGGGTCGTCGCGCCGAGGGTGACGAGCAGGCTGCGCGCTGCGGCGAGCGCACCTTCGCCGGGCGGGTCCCACCAGGCCAGCCCGCTACCGTCCGGAGTGGACCAACACGCCAACTCCAAAGCGAACCGGGCGAGTTCGGCCGTGCGGATCTCCGGCTCCGGGTAAGCGGGCAGCGTCGCCTGCTCGTGTTCCGGCCAGCACCGGTAGGCCCGCCCCGGTGCCTCGCGGCCGGCTCGCCCTGCCCGCTGCTCGGCCACGGCGGCGGAGACGCGCACGGTGGCCAGCCCGGCGAGACCACGGCGATGGTCGACTCGCGGCACCCGTGAAAGCCCGGAGTCGACGACCGCGCGTACGCCGGGCACCGTGAGGCTGGACTCCGCCACGGCGGTTGCCAGCACCACTCGTCGCCGATCCCGAGGCCGGAGCGCTTCATCTTGCCGCGCCGCGGAAAGCCTGCCGTGCAGAGGCAGCACGTCGGCGTCCAGCCCGCCCAGCTGTGCTGCTGTGCGGGAGATTTCCCCGGCGCCAGGCAGGAAAGCCAGAACGTCACCGTCCCCTTCGGACAGTGCATGCCGGACGGTGGCGGCGACCGCTGCCTCGATGCGCTGTCCCCGGGCGGGTGGCCGGTAACCGACTGAGACCGGATACGTGCGAGCCTGCGCCGTCACCACCGGCGCGTCGCCGAGCAGCTCGGCCAGCCGTCCGGCCGCGACAGTCGCCGAGGTGGCCAGCAGCCGCAGATCGTCCCGCAGCCCGGCGCGGACGTCGAGGAGCAGAGCGAGCAGCAGATCGGCGTCCAGGTGCCGCTCGTGACATTCGTCGAGCAGCACAGTGGACACTCCGGGCAACTCCGGATCGTGCTGGACGCGGCGGACGAGCAGGCCGGAGGTGACGACTTCGATCCGGGTCCGCGCGGACACCTTCCGGTCGCCACGCACCGCGTACCCCACCGTCTCGCCCACCGGTTCACCCAGTAGCGCGGCCATCCGGGACGCCGCGGCACGAGCGGCGAGCCGGCGTGGCTCCGCGACGACCACCCGGTCTTCGCCGCGATCCAGCGCCAGCGGTACGAGCGTGGTCTTGCCGGTGCCCGGCGGCGCGACGAGCACCGCGGTGCCATGGTCGTCCAGCGCGCTCAGCACGTCCGGGAGCACGGCGCGGACGGGCAGGTTCGGGAGCCGTTCGAGGTCGGTCACTTCTCGGTGATCTCCGGAGGCGGCGGCAGCGGATAGTTCGACGGGCCGAGGTTGGCCTGCAGCGAACGCTGCCAATCGCCGTCGGAGATCATCCGCCTGATCGCTTCGTCCACCGCCTGCCGTCCGTCCGGATCGCCCCGGCGCAGGCCGATACCGTAGCGCTCGGCGGAGAACGTGCGCCCGACCACCCGCAGCAGCTCGGGGTTCTGCGCGGCGTAGCCGGCCAGGATCGCCGCATCCGTGGTGACCGCGTCCACCTGCCCGGCCAGCAACGCCGTGACGCAGTCCGGATAACGCGGGTACTCGACCAGCCGCACCTGCTGCGCGAATTGGTCGCGGACCGCCTCCGCGGGCGTCGATCCGCTGACCGAGCACAGCTTCCGGCCGTTGAGGCTTTCCGGCCCGACGATGTCGGTGGAGGTCAAGCGCACCAGCAGATCCTGCCCGGTGACGAAGTACGGCCCGGCGAAGCTCACCTGCTGCTTGCGCTTGTCGGTGATCGAGTAGGTCGCCACGACCAGGTCCACCGCGCCCGAGGCGAGATCCGATTCCCGGGTGGCCGGGGTGGTCTCGCGCCAGGCGATCCGGTCCGGCGGTACGCCGAGTTCGCCGGCGACGTAGGTGGCCACGTCCACGTCGAAGCCGGTGAACCGGCCGTCGATGGTGCGCTGCGACAGCCCCGGCGCGTCGAACCGGATGCCGATCGTCAGGTGCCCGGCCTCACGCGCCCGGGTGGTCAGCGGATCGTCCGGCGAGGCCGTGCCCACCCCGCAGGAAACGCAGCCGACCAGCAGAAAGAGCACCGCCAGCAGTCGGCGAGCCCGCATGATCCCCTCCGATCGTGCTGTCCGCTGCTCACAGAGTTCTCAGGTCAGGCGGCTAGCCTATGCTCGTGCGACGACTGCCCCAACCCGTGCTGGACACGATCGGCACGCTGGCCCGGCTCGGGCTGGCGGCCGTGTGGCTCGTGTCCGGGGGTCTGAAGATCACCGATCCGGGGCAGACCTACCTCGCGGTGCAGGCCTACGATGTACTGCCGCACGCGCTGGTGCGCCCGGTCGCGACCGCGCTGCCGCTGCTGGAGCTGGTGCTCGGGCTGCTGCTGCTGGTCGGGCTGGCCACGCGCTGGGTCGCGGGGGCCACGCTGGTGCTGCTGGCGGTGCTCATCGCCGGCATCGCGCAGTCCTGGGCCCGCGGCCTGAGCATCGACTGCGGCTGCTTCGGCGGCGGCGGGCAGGTGGCCACGGGGCAGACCGCGTACCCGCAGGAGATCCTGCGGGACGTCGGATTCGCCGTGCTCGCCGTGTGGCTGCTGGTGCGGCCGCGCACGTGGCTTTCCCTGGACGGCTGGCTCGGCTGGGGCCGTGGCGGGAACGGCGACGCGGGCGGGAACTCCGCCGGCGCCCCGGACGACTACTCCACGAACATCGCGGAAGGGAACTAGGAACAGTGGGTGGAGCTGCGCGCAACGCGCGGAAGAGCCGGCAGCAGGCGGCGGCCGCGAGGTCGGTCGCCCAGGCTCGGGGGCAGGCCGGTGGGGACCGGAAGAGGGTCATCGCGGTCGTGGTCGCGGTGGTGGTGATCGCCGCGCTCGTGATCGGCGGGGTGCTGTGGATCAATGCGAGCAAGAACTCGACCCAGGACACCGCGATCAAGCCCGGCGCCACGCCGACGCTCGGGGCCGGCGTGGTGGAGAAGCGCGACGGGGCGGTGATCTCGGTCGGCAAGCCGGGCGCGCCGAAGACCGTCGACCTGTACGCGGACTTCCTGTGCCCGATCTGCGGCCAGTTCCAGCAGACCTACGGGTCGCAGGTGGAACAGGCGATCAACGACGGCAAGCTGACCGTGCGCTACCACATGATGATCCTGCTCAACAACCGTTCCGACCCGCCGGGGTACTCGCTGGAATCGGCGAACGCGGCACTGGCCGCGGCCGACGCGCAGAAATTCACCGCGTTCCACGACGCGCTGTTCAAGAATCAGCCCGAGGAGGGCGGCCGCGGCTACGACAAGGCGCAGCTGATCAAGCTCGGCCAGGACATCGGCATCACCGACCCGAAGTTCGCGGAGGCGATCAACTCCGGCGCCAATGACCAGCAGCTGCAGGCGGCCTACCAGCAGGCCGTGAACGATCCGAACCTCCAGCAGGACTACCAGGGCCAGCGCAGCTTCGGCACGCCGACGCTCGCGGTGAACGGCAAGGCCATCCCGACCACGCCGGACTGGCTGAGCAAGGTGCTGGGCGGGACCGCGGGCTGACCTCGATCCGGTCATTCGCCTGTCCGGGCAGGACCCGTCCGCTACCCTGGCCGTACGGCTCAGGGGAGGGGCGGGTCTTGTCCGGTTTTCATGTCGACGACGGCGCGTACGAGAAGTACGCGCGGCAGGTCGATCCACTCGGTGACGAGGTGTGGCAGGCCGCGCAGCGGCATGTCGGCCCGCACGTGACACTCGGCGGGGACGGATTCTCCGCCATGGGGGACGAATCCGGTTTCGCCGGTGCGTACGGCGAGCGGATGCGCTTGCTGCAGCAGCGGTTGCACGCACTCGGCGGAAGCTGGCGTCAGGTCGGCGAGGCAGCCCGTGCCACGCAGGGCAATTTCGCCGCGGTCGAGCAGGAACACAGCGACATCGTGCGCAGGCTCGGGTGAGCACTCCTGTCGACCACCTTGTCCGCGGTGGCCTGGATACCGCCAACCAGTTCGCGGCCAAGCTGAAGCACGATTCCCCGGCCATCGACGGCGCGCGCGACGGGCACGTCGCGCTGCGGAACTCGGTGCGCCAGACCGGCGACCACGCCGCGACGCAGCGGGTGAACCTGGCGAACGCCAGCTCCGGCGGTACCTCCGAGCGGGCCGTGGCCGGCTCGCAGGAGCTGGAAAAGCATGTGCGGGACCTGCTTGAGGAGAGCGCGGAGATCGAAAGCGCGGTCGCCGAGGCGGCCGAGGCACTGCACGTCGGGGAGATCCGCAACGATCAGGTGCGCGACCAGACCGTGCGGGAGATCGCCGCGTCGATGAAGGCATTGCAGGCGGTCAACGGGATTCAGCCGCCCGAGAGCCGGGCTGCCGCGGCCCGGCAGGTCCTGATGCGGCTGCAGGCGAAGATCGGGCAGCTCACCGGGCAGGCGGCCACGTTCAGCGAGCAGACCCTCGGCAGGCTCACCGAACTCGGCGGGCGGCTCGGCGGTTCCGACGCGACCACCACCAGCAGCGCGGCACCCACCGTGCCGCATGCGTTCAACAGCAACGGCGCGCACGCCGGCAGCGGTGGTGGCGGGGGAGACGGCGGCGGTGGCAGTGGCGGGTTCGCGGGTAAACCGCGGCTGCCGGTCGCGATCCCGCCGCAGCCGGGTAGCGGCGTGGCGATCAACCTGCCGAACGGCACAACGGTGACAGCGCCCAACGAGACCGCGGTCAAAGCGGTGCGCGCCGCGTTGTCACAGCTGGGCGTGCCGTACGTGTGGGGTGGCACCTCGCGTGGTCAGGGTCTGGACTGCAGCGGGCTGACCATGACCTCGTATCAGGATGCGGGCCTGCAGCTGCCGCGCACCGCCCGGCAGCAGACGGTGGGTGCCGAGGTGCCCTCGATCGACCAGCTCGTGCCCGGCGATCTCGTGGTGTGGTCCGGACATGTGGCGATGGTGATCGGCGACGGGCAGATGATCGAAGCCGGGGATCCGGTGCAGGTGAGCAAGATCCGCACGACCAACAGCGGGCAGCAGTTCATCGGGTTCTACCGGCCGACGGGGTGAGAGATGGCGGAATTCGACGTGGACCTCGCCGCGGCGAGGGTCGCGGAACAGGCGGAGCGCACCGGGCAGGAGGCCGCGGCCCGGTTCGCGCGGACCGGTCCGGTGGTGGGCAAGGCGGAATCGGCGGGGGTGACCGTGGAGGTCGCGCCCGGCGGGCTGCTGACCGGGCTCACCCTGTCCCGTGGCGCGCTGCGGTCCGGATCCGATGCGCTCGCCGCGCAGATCATGGAGCTGTCCCGGCGGGCCACCCGCCGGGCCGGTGACCGGATGCACGAGGTGCTGGAGCCGGTCCTGGCGCCGGACCAGCTCGCCGAACTCGGCTACCGGCCGCTGCGCCCCGACGATCCGGACTACGACGATCCGGACGACTACTACCGCCGTGCGGGGCTGTCGTGATCAGCACTCGTGCCCTCGTCGACCAGGCGCGCGCCCGGGAAGAGGCACTCGGAAAGGTCACCGAGCTGATGGCCGCGGCCCGCGGTTCGGCGCACGCACTCGACGGCACCGTGGAAGTGACCGTCGATGCGCTGGGCGCCCTGCACCAGCTTTGGCTGGCCCCCTCGGTCACCACGACCGACCCGGCCCGGCTCGCGACGCTGATCCTGGAGGTCACCCGCGTCGCGATGACCGAGGCCACGCAGGACAGCTACAACAAGGTCGCACTCCAGCTCGGCGAGGACGTGACGCTGCTGATCGAGCAGCTCTCCGGTTTTCCGGCGCCGGCCCGTGCGGAGGATGACGACCCGGGCATGACGGTGGAGGAATTCCAACGGCGTCGCGCGGAACGGCGGGGCGGTCGGTAGGGGCGGATGGGTTGTGGGTGAGGGCGAGTGTGCTGGGTGGAGCCGGTTGTTGATGCGGGGTGCGGGTTCGGCGGGGTTTGGTGAGATCGGCGGGGGCGGTTGCTGATGTGGGTGGTGGGACGGGTGGTCCTGCGGGGACGGTTGGCCGGAGTTGCCGGTAAGGCGCGCAGGTACCGGTCGGCGTCGATTGCGCCGCGTACCTGGGCGGCGTAGCTGGTGGCGACCGCGTCGTAAGAGGTCCGGGTCTCGGCGGGCCAGGCGGTGTCCATTCCGGAACCGCACGGAGAGTGAGTCGTATGTGGTTTCGGTAGGGTGCCGCTGGGGGCACGGTCCTGGCGGACAGGAGGGTCCACTGTGCAGGTTCCCTCAGGGGATCGCGGCCCTAGCGTATTTCCCTTTCCCCGCCAAGCGATCCGGCCCGGAAACGCCCGGAAGACGGCCGGGGGAGGCAAAGTTCGGTCAAGTCCGGTTGTCGCCGGGGCGGGTGCTCACTAGCCTGTGCGCGACCGACGCCGGTGCTGGTGCGGGTCGGGTTTCCGGGCCGGCGATGCCGGTTCCGCCCGCTCTGTTCCTCCCTCACGAAGGGGAATCCCGGATGTCCGTCACTGCTCCCGCGAATTGTGCCGACCGGCTGGCGTACTTGTACGCCACTGTGGACCGCTGGGCCACGCAAAGCCCGGCAGGAACCGCCTTCTCCGCGCCGGACGGCGTTCTCGACTTCTCCGGGCTGGCCCGCCGGGCCGCGGCGATCGCGGCCGAGCTGGTTGCGGTGGGGGCAGGCGTGGGTTCGGTGGTGGGGGTCGCCACGGGACGGTCCCGGCTCGCCGCGGCCGGGTTGCTGGCGGTGTGGCGGCTCGGCGCGACCGCGGTGCTGCTCGACGAGCGGCATCCGGCCGAACGGCTCGCCTTCGTCCTCGCCGATGCGGGGGTGGAAGTGGTGTTGGCGCACAAGCCGTTTCCCGGTTCCGGTGAGCTGCCGAGGGTCGATCCCGAAAAGGGGGAAGGTGACTGGCCTGCTCCGGGGGTCGGGGAGATCGCATACGTGGTCTATACCTCTGGTACGTCTGGGCGGCCGAAGGGGGTGGAGGTCACCTATCGTGGCCTCGGGCTGTTGCTTGCCGCACTGGCCGATTTGGACCTGCCCTCCGGCGGGCTCGGGATCAACGCGTTGTCCCCGGCGTTCGACGGCTGGTTGTGGTGCACGCTGCTGCATTTGCTGCATGGGCAGGGAACCGCGGTGATCGACCTCGCCGAAGACGATCCGGAACATGCTGATCTGGCCGGTCGGATCGCGGCGATCGCGCCGCGCACGGTGTGCCTGACGCCTTCGCTGCTGTCCACTTGCACCAGTTCACTGTCTACTGTGGAGCTAGTGGTTGTGGCGGGGGAACGTTGCCCGCGCGGGCTGGCCGAGGTGCTGGCGAACGGTCGCAGGGTGCTCAATGTGTACGGTCCGACGGAAGCCACCATCGCGGCGACCTGGGCGGATACCGCGCGCGGCGACGACGTGTCGACGATCGGCCGTCCGTTGCCCGGCTACCGGATCTTCGTGCTCGACGAGAACCGCCGGCCGGTGCCGGCGAGTACGCCGGGGGAGCTGTACATCGGTGGCGGAGCGCTCGCCCGGGGGTATCGCAACCGGCCGGATCTGACGGCCGAAGCGTTTGTCTCGGTGCCGGAACTCCTTGGCGGAGAAAGACTCTACCGGACCGGTGATGTGGTTTCGGCCAGAGTGGACGGTCAGCTCGACTACCTCGGCCGGCTTGACGACCAGGTGAAAGTGCGCGGATTCCGGATCGAACTCGCGGAGCTGGAGAAGGTCGTCGAGGAACTCCCCGCGGTCGCGGCGTCGGCTGCGTTCGTCTTGGAGTCCGGCGAGGCGCTCGGGCTGGCCGCGGTGCTCGCGCCGGGGCACGATCCTGCCGGCGGGGCCGCGATCGTCCGCGAACACTGCCGTGTCAAAGTGCCTGAGCACCTGGTTCCGTCCACTGTCGAGTTTGTGCCGGCGTTGCCGGTGACCGCCAACGGCAAAGTGGACCGGGTGGCGTTGTGCCGTGCCGCGGCCGAGCGGTCTCCGGCCGGGCGTGAGCCGAGTACGCCGCGTGAAGTGGAGGTGTGTGCGGTGTTCGGTGAACTGCTGGAACGCCCGGTCGCTGACGTCGACGCGGATTTCTTCGAGTTGGGCGGGCATTCGCTGCTTGCCGCGCGGGTGGTCGCGGCGCTGCGGCGCTCGACCGGGATCCGGTTCTCGATCAGCGCGCTGCTGGCCAATCCGACCCCGGCCGCGCTCGCCAGGGAACTCGACCGGCGGGGTTCGTCCACTGTGGATCCTGTGAAGGTCGCGCCGTGGCTGGTTGCCTGGCATCCTGCGCCGGCGAACCGGCCGACGTTGCTCTGCCTGCCGCACGGCGGCGCGGGCTGTGGACGGTACCGATCCTGGCAGGGCCGGCTCGGCGACCGGATCTCGGTGGTCGGAGTCCAGCTGCCCGGCCGTGAGAATCGCTGGAGTGAAAGGCATCCGGCCACTTTCGCCCAAGCGGCCGAAGTCATCGTGGACGAAGTCGCCGAGCTGATCTCCCCGACGACGCCGTTGGTGATCTTCGGCGAGAGCTTCGGGGGCCTGCTGGGTTACGAGGTGAGCCGGCGCCTGGGCGAACGGGGTCGTCCGCCGTCGGCCTTCGTCGTCGCGGCCAGCGATCCACCGCACGTCTGGGCTTCCGGGGAACGGGAGTACGGCAGCGACGCGGTGATCGAACAGCTGCTGTCGCACAATTCCGCGACGGCAGGAGAACTCGACCAGGACAGCCGTGGTTACCTCGTCGACCTGTTACGCCGGGACGGGAATCTCGCCTCGACCTTCGCCCTCTCCGCTGAGCCGCGGCTGGCCGCGCCGGTGCACGCCTGGGGCGGGGATGCCGACGAGCTGGTCACCTCGGCCGCGCTCGATGAGTGGAAGGCTTACACCACAACGGAATTCGACCGTCGACAGTTCGCGGGCGGGCACACCTTCGGCACCGATCTGGCCGAGACCACCGTGCCCGCGCTGGCATGGCTGCTGACCACCGGGGACCTGCCGTGCTGATGTATCTGACCGACGACCGGATGTTCGAGGGCACCGGATTCCACGAACATCTGGCATGGCTGCGCGAACACGACCCTGTGCACCGGCATCCCGAACCGGCCGGGCCGGGCTTCTGGGTGCTCACCCGCTACCGGGACGCGCTGAGCGTCTACCACGACGCCGAAGGGTTCAGCTCCCGCCACGGCATGCGGCTGGAGACCAACCCGGCGGCGGTCGCCGCGGTCACCCAGCGGATGCTGATCGTCTCCGATCCGCCGGAGCACACCCAGCTCAAACGCGTACTGGCCAAAGGATTCTCCCCGTCCGAAATCCCCCATGCGCCGGAGCTGATCCGGCAGGTGGTGCGGGAATTGCTCGACGAGGCGCTGCGCGCGGGCGAGGTCGACATCGTCGAGGTTGCCCGCAGGGTGCCGACGCGGGTCGTCTGCGCGCTGATGGGCGTCCCGCGGGCGGAGTGGGATTGGCTGGGCGGCACCATGAACGCCGCGTTCGAAGGCGAGGACGAGAAGCGCAGGCTCGCCGCGCACGCGGAGATCTTCCTGTACTTCTCGGAACTGGTGACCGAACGCCGTGCCGCGCCCGGGGACGATTTCGTCAGCCGGATCGCGCGGGACCGGCGGTTCACGTCGGTCCAGGGGGAGACCCGTCCGCTGACCGACGAGGAGATCGTGGTCAACTGCAACGGGGTGCTCGCCGGTGGCAACGAGACCACCCGGTACTCGGCCGCGGGTGCGGTGCTCGCGTTGCTGGAGAACCCGGGAGAGTGGGCACGCCTGCGCGCCGGCGGCAGCGCGCTTCTGCCGACCGCGGTGGAGGAAGTGTTCCGCTGGACCACTCCCGGCGTGCACGTCCTGCGCACGGCGACCCGCCCGACTCGCATCGCCGGGACCGAGATCGCTGCCGGTGACCGCGTCACGGTGTGGAACATCTCCGCCAACCGCGACGAAGCAGCCTTCCCCGACCCGGGACGCTTCGACCTGACCCGCACCCCGAACAAGCACCTCGCCTTCGGCGGTGGACGGCATCAGTGCCTCGGCGCCCGCCTTGCCCGGCTGGAGATATCGATCTTTCTTGAGGAACTCGTGACCCAGGTCGGTTCGATCGAGCAGCTTGCCGAACCGGAGTACACCGCGTCGAACTTCACCTGGGGCGTCCGGAGTTTGCCGGTGCGGCTGGTTCCGGCGCGGTGATCGTGCTCAGGCCCGGCGGCCCTGCGCGGCCACGGTCATCCAGGCGTAGTCCACAAAGGACGGCGTGTCGTACGCCGCGTAGGCCTCGTCGAGGACTTCGCGGGTGATCAGGCCGGTGGTGAGGGCGTGGTCCTCGACCAGTTTGACGGTGTTCTTCAGCCAGGACGCCAACGGCTGCCCGCCACGCGCGGGCAGGATCAGGCCTTCGGCGGCGCAGTCGATCAGTCCGGCTTCCTCCAGCGGGACAGGCAGCGTGCGAGCCCATTCCGGGGCGGTGCCCACACGTTCGGTCATCACCCGCGCCAGCACCGTCATCGCCTGGCGGGTCGCCGGATGCGAGGACAGCTCCGGCAGCGTGGTGCCGATCTCGATCAGCAACCGGCCACCGGGCTTGAGCCACGACGCCAGGCGCTTGATCACCGTCGCGCGATCGGACAGATGCTCCAGCACGAACCGGGTGTGGATGAGGTCGAACTCGCCGGGCGCGTCGTCCGTGGTGACGTCGTGGTGCAGCACGCGGACCCCGAGTTCGGCCAGCGGGCCGAGGAAGGCGTGGCTGAGATCGGTCGCCACCACGTTCTCCGGTCCGGCCAGCTCGGCCAGCCGCGCGGCCACCGAACCCGCCCCGGCGCCGACCTCCAGGCACTGCCAGCCCGGCCGCACGCCGGCGCTGTCCAGCTGCCGGAAACTGAACGGGTCGAAGCTCTCCTCCAGCAACCGCAGCCGCCGGTGCTCGGCCTGCGCCGCGGTGTCGACGAAGTTGTTCCAGCCGATCGTCTGCGCCATGGAGCATTCCTCTTCGATTTCCAGGTCACCGGGACCCGCATGGTAGGCCGGAACGATCTTCGGCCGACAGCGTCGGCCCGGCCGCCTCAGTCCCGTTCGATCACGTGCCCGACCACATCCGGGCCCGGATGGGCATGCCCCGAACCGTCCCGCCGCAGGTCGATCTCCGGCAGCTCGACCGGATCGCCGTTCTTCGCCGCCCCGGCCGGCCGCGGGCCGATCCAGGCGACCAGCACCTGATGCTCACCCTTGAGGAAACGGTGCGCCCGGACCCCGCCGGTCGCCCGGCCCTTCGCCGGGTACTCGCTGAACGGGGTCACCTTCACGCTCTGCCCGGTGGCGGTCACCACCATCGGCTCGCCGTGCTCCTCGTCATCGGTGCGGATCGCGCCGAAGAACACCGCCGACGCCCCCGCGGACAGGTTGATCCCGGCCATCCCGCCGCTCTTGATGCCCTGCGGCCGCACCAGCGAGGCGGCGAACCGCAGCAGGGACGCATCCGAGGACAGGAACGCCAGCGTCTCCCCGCCGTCGGTGAGCCAGGTCGCGCCGATCACCTCGTCGCCACTCTTGAGCGAGATCACCTCGAACTCGTCCGAGCGGACCGGCCAGTCCGGCGAGCACACCTTCACCACCCCGGCCCGGGTGCCGATCGCCAGCCCCGGCGAGCCCGCCGCCTGCTCGCCGAGCGGGGCGATGCCGACCACCCGTTCGCCCTTCTCCAGCGGGACCAGCTCCTTCGCGGCCATCCCGCCGCGCAGCGAGACCGTGCCCGCCTGCTCGGGCAGCACCGGCAACGGCAGCACGTCGGTCTTGAACGCCCGCCCGCGGCTGGTCACCAGCAGTACCTGACCCCGGGCAGTGGTATGGACCACTGCGACCATGGTGTCGTGCTTCACCCGCCCGTTGCGGCGCCGGACCTCCGCGGACTCCTCGGACTCGGCGGCGGTGCGCGCGACCAGCCCGGTGGCGGAGAGGATCACCTGACACGGATCGTCGGTGACCTCCAGCGGACCGGACGGCTTGGACGCGGCCAGCACCTCCTTGAGGTCCCCGTCGATCAGCCGGGTACGCCGCTCGGTCGGAAAGTCCTTGGCGATCTTCGCCAGCTCGGTGGAGACCAGCTTCTTGAGCACCGACTCGTCCTCGAGAATGGTGGTCAGCTCGGCGATCTCCGCGCGCAGCCGGTCCTGCTCGCTCTCCAGCTCCAGCCGGTCATACTTGGTGAGCCGGCGCAGCGGGGTGTCCAGGATGTAGGTGGCCTGGATCTCGGAGAGCCTGAACCGCCGCATCAGGCCGTCCTTGGCCGCCGCGGCGTCCTCGCTCTCCCGGATCAGCCGGATCACCTTGTCGATGTTCAGCAGCGCGATCAGCAGGCCCTCGACCAGGTGCAGCCGTTCCTCGCGCTTGCGGCGCCGGTAGCGGGTGCGCCGGGTGACCACCTCGTAGCGGTGCTTGAGGAAGACCTCCAGCAGCGCCTTGAGCCCGAGCGTCTGCGGCCGGCCGTCGACGAGCACCAGGTTGTTGATGCCGAAGGACTGCTCCAGCGGCGTGAGCCGGTACAGATCGGCCAGCAGCGCCTGCGGGTTCACCCCCACCTTGCACTCGATCACCAGGCGGGTGCCGTTCTCCCGGTCGGTGAGATCCTTGACGTCCGCGATCCCGGTGAGCCGCTTGGACTTGTTGACCTCGTCGGTGATCTTCTCGATCACCTTCTCCGGGCCGACCCCGTAAGGCAGCTCGGTGACCGTGATCGCCTGCCGCCCGCGGCTGCCCTCCAGTGGCCCGGTTTCCACGATCGCACGCATGCGCACGACCCCGCGGCCGGTCTCGTAGGCCTTGCGCACCTCGTCGAGACCCAGCAGGCTGCCACCGGTGGGCAGATCGGGGCCGGGCACGTACTCCATCAGCTTGTCGAGAGTCGCCGCCGGATGGTTGATCAGCCACCGCGCGGCCCCGATCACCTCACCGAGGTTGTGCGGGATCATGTTGGTGGCCATCCCGACCGCGATCCCGGATGTGCCGTTGACCAGCAGGTTCGGGTAGGCGGCGGGCAGCACCGAGGGCTCCTGGAGGGAGCCGTCGTAGTTGGGCCGGAAATCGACGGTGTCCTCGCCCAGTTCGCCGACCAGGAGCATGGCTTCGGGGGACATCCGGGCTTCGGTGTAGCGCGACGCAGCCGGTCCGTCGTCTGGGCTTCCAAAATTTCCATGCCCGTCGATGAGGGGCGCATTCAGAGAGAAATCCTGAGCCAATCGTACCATGGCATCGTAAATCGCGGTGTCGCCGTGCGGATGGTATTTGCCCATGCAGTTGTGGACGACGAAACCTTCGACCACGAATTCGTGTTCTTCAGTGCCTACCTGGATGTCATAGGTGACGTTCGGCTCGACCGGCTCAACCGAGGCCACCTTGAGGAGTGAGAACCCGCTGAGGGTGTCGAGCCGTTCGGCGAGCGGAGAGCCGATGTGGCGCAGCTTCTCGATCCAGCCGTCCTGGCTCGCCCGGGAAAATGGAAAAGAGCGGTCGGCCAGCGCAGTTCCGTACCGGTCGTTGCCGTAGCGTAATTTCGTTCCGCTCGCCGCTGTCAGTGCTGCGTGGGATGGGTTGTCTTCTGATTTTCCGCTGTCCTTGAAGGCCATTTTTGCGAGATTTTCGAGACTGTTTTTCTTGTGGTCGACGGTGCTCCACGGAAGGAGCGCATGTGCGAGAGTCGCGGCGTCGGAACCGCTGAGGGACAGGCCCCACGGCGCCTCGGGACCGTCCGGTTCACGGCGACTGTGCATACCCAGGTCCGCGAGCATCGCGTAGACCTGCCGGACCAGTTCGCTGCTCATGGCGGCGTAGGTGATCGCCTGGTGGTTCTCCCGGACGTAACCGCCTCCGTCGAAAAGGCCGCCGAGGAAAGGAATCCAGGCCGATCGGTCCGCGAGGATCTCCGCCGGAACCCGCTTCGCGCCGCCGTGCTGGCCACTTTCGGTGATCGCCAGGCCGAGGAGGTAGGCGTATCGATCTCCTCCGGCAGGCGCGGCGGCGCGGCGGCCGCTTCCGTAGCCGAGCGTCAGCCGCCCGGTCAGGTCGCGGGCAGCCGTCCAGGTCAACGTCGAATCCTCGGTCACCGTCCGGAACCGCTGTCCCGGGGTGACGGTCATCGTGTGGCCGTTCGACCACGTGACGCGCACAAGTTCGGCAGGCGGGTTCTGGTAGACCTCGGTGACCGGCACGGCGGTGCCGTGACTGTCCAGTACCAGGTCGCCGATCTCGATGCTTTCGATAGGCCGCAGGCCGTCCGGTGCCGGCACCAGCGCGCCACGGACGAAACAGTCGCCGACCACGCGGGAGGACTTCACGTAGGCGTGGTTCGGCCGGTAGCCGTTCTCGTTCATCGAGTAGAGGATGCGGCGGTGTACCGGCTTCAGGCCGTCCCGCGCGTCGGGGAGGGCGCGCGAGTGGATGACCGAGTACGCGTACTCCAGGTAGGAGTCCTCGATCTCGGTTTTCAGCGGATTGTCGAAGACCTGCGCCCCCGGCTGGTCGAACGCGGTCGCGTCGATCTTGGTGGCGGTGCCCTTGTTTCGGCGGGCCATGGCTCACAAACTCCTTGGGAACGAAGGAAAACTCAGACGTCGATGGCTTCGCGGTCGACTCGGCCGGAGGACTCGACCAGCCAGTTGCGGCGAGGCTCGACCTTCTCGCCCATCAGCAGCTCCAGCGCCAGCTCGGCGGCTTCCGCGTCGTCGAGGGTGATCCGGCGGACCGAGCGGGTGGCGGGGTTCATGGTGGTCTCCCACAACTCCTCGGCGTCCATCTCGCCGAGGCCCTTGAACCGCGGCACCGGGGTGACGACCTGCTTGCCCGCCGCCTCCAGCTCGGCGACCTTGGCCTCCATCTCACGCTGGGTGAAGGTGAAGACCGTCTCGCCGCCGCGGCCCTTGGTGGTGATCTTGTGCAGCGGCGGCATGGCCGCGTACAGCCGGCCGTCCTCGATCACCGGGCGCATGTACTTGGCGAACAGGGTGATCAGCAGGGTCCGGATGTGCGAACCGTCCACATCGGCGTCGGCCATCAGGATCACCCGGCCGTAGCGCATCGTGGACAGGTCGAAGGTGCGCCCGGTCCCCGCGCCGAGCACCTGCACGATCGAGGCGATCTCGGCGTTCTTCAGGGTGTCGCCCAGCGACGCCTTCTGCACGTTGAGGATCTTGCCGCGCAGGGGGAGGAGGGCCTGATACTCCGAAACTCGTGCCATTCTGGCCGAGCCGAGGGCGGAATCCCCTTCCACAAGGAACAGCTCGCTACGGGAAACGCCGGTGGTGCGGCAGTCCACCAGCTTCGGGGGCATGGCCGCGCCTTCCAGGGCGGTCTTGCGGCGGGCGGCGTCCTTCTGCTGCTTCTGGGTCAGCCGGACGCGGGCCGCGTCGACCACCTTCTGCAGGACGACCTTGGCCTCGGACTTGGTCTTGCGGTCCTCGGTCCAGGCGCGCAGGCGTTTGTCCACGATGCCCTGGATGACGCGGGTGATGCCGGCGGTGGACAGTTCGTCCTTGGTCTGCGAGGTGAACTGCGGCTCCGGCAGCCGCACGTGGATCACCGCGGTCATGCCTTCGAGCGCGTCCTCGGTGGTCGGCGGGTCCTCCTTGGGCTTGAGCAGCCCGCGGGTCTTGCCGATCGCGTCCTGCAGCGCGCGGGTGACCGCGCGGTCGAAGCCACGGCGGTGGGTGCCGCCGTGCAGGTTGCGGATGGTGTTGGTGAAGCACTCCACGGTGCGCTCGTAGCCGGTGCCCCAGCGCAGCGCGACCTCCACCTCGGCGTGGCGCTCCACATTGGACTGCATGACCCCGTTGGCGTCGGCGGCGTTCTCCTTGTAGGTGCCTTCGCCGGTGATGATCAGCGTGCCGCACACCGGTTTCTCGCCGGACGGGGCGAGGAACTCGACCATGTCGGCCAGCCCGTTCGGGAAGTGGAAGGTCTCCTCTTCGATCGTGTCGTCGAGGGCGGTGCGCAGGACGTAGGTCACGCCGGGTACCAGGAACGCGGTGTTGCGCAGCTTCGTCCGCACGGCCTGCACGTCGAGCGCGGCGCCGGTCTCGAAGTACCGCGCGTCGTACCAGTACCGGATGGACGTGCCGCTGCGTTCGCCGCGCTTCATCCTGCCGGCCATGGTCAGGCCGGAGCGGCGGGTGAACCTGGCTTTCGGGCCGGGACCGTCGAACTCGCCGGGCACGCCGTGCGCGAACGACATCTGGTGCACTTTGCCGCTCTGCTTCACCGTGACGTCGAAGCGGTGCGACAGCGCGTTGACCGCGGAGGCGCCGACCCCGTGCAGGCCGCCGGAGGTCTTGTACCCGGAGCCGCCGAACTTGCCGCCCGCGTGCAGCCGGGTGAGCACCAGTTCGACCCCGGACAGGCCGGACTTGGCGTGCACGCCCGTCGGGATGCCGCGGCCGTTGTCGTCGACCTGCACGCTGCCGTCGGCGTGCAGGGTGACCACGATGCGGTCCGCGTGCCCGGCCACGCCCTCGTCGGTCGAGTTGTCCACGACCTCGGAGAACAGGTGGTTGATGCCACGGCTGTCGGTGGAGCCGATGTACATCCCGGGGCGCTTCCGGACCGCTTCCAGGCCCTCGAGGTGCGTCAGGTCGTCGGCCCCGTACAGAGTCTCAGCAGTCACGAGGTCGTTTCTCCCGGATCGAGGCGAAGTACAGGGGGGAGCCCGGCGCCGGAGCGTGGCTCCGGGCCGACACCGTACTGCAGGATATCCGCACCCACCGACACGAACCGCTGGCTCCGGTCCGGAACGGGTGACCGGAGGTGGCCTGGGTCACGCCGGGGGACCCCGGGAATACCTCTTGCGCGCGAGTAGTTGACCGGGCAAGTAAGCTGGGAGCAACGAACGAGCGGCGGAGGAGCGCATCATGCAGTTCGGCATCTTCACGGTGGGTGACGTCACCACGGACCCCACCACCGGCGTCACGCCGTCGGAGCACGAGCGCATCAAGGCGATGGTGCGGATCGCGCTCAAGGCCGAGGAGGTCGGTCTGGACGTCTTCGCGGTCGGCGAGCATCACAACCCGCCGTTCGCGGCGCCGGCCAACCCGCCGGTGCTGCTCTCGCACATCGCCGCGCAGACGAAAAAGATCGTGCTGTCCACTTCGACCACGCTGATCACCACGAACGACCCGGTGCGCCTCGCCGAGGACTACGCGATGCTGCAGCACCTCGCGGACGGGCGGCTCGATCTGATGCTCGGCCGCGGCAACACCGGCCCGGTGTACCCGTGGTTCGGCAAGGACATCCGCGAGGGGATCCCGCTCGCGGTCGAGAACTACGCGCTGCTGCACAAGCTCTGGCGCGAGGAAGTGGTCGACTGGGAGGGCAGGTTCCGCACCCCGCTGCAGGGTTTCACCTCGACCCCGCGCCCGCTCGACGGCGTGCCCCCGTTCGTCTGGCACGGTTCGATCCGCAGCCCGGAGATCGCCGAGCAGGCGGCGTTCTACGGTGACGGGTTCTTCGCCAACCACATCTTCTGGCCGACTTCGCACTTCCAGCAGCTGATCGCGTTCTACCGGCAGCGTTTCGAGCACTACGGGCACGGCAAGGCCGATCAGGCGATCGTCGGGCTCGGCGGGCAGGCCTTCATCCGGCCCAAGTCGCAGGACGCGTGGAACGAGTTCCGGCCGTACTTCGACAATGCGCCAGTGTATGGACACGGACCGTCGCTGGAGGACTTCACTGAGCAGACCCCGCTGACCGTGGGCAGCCCGCAGGAGGTCATCGACCGCACGCTGACCTTCCGCGAGCACTTCGGCGACTACCAGCGTCAGCTGTTCCTGATGGACCACGCCGGTCTGCCGCTGAAGACCGTGCTGGAGCAGCTCGACCTGCTCGGCGAACAGGTCGTTCCGGTGCTGCGTAAGGAACTTGACGCGAAGCGCCCGGCGCATGTGCCGGAGGCGCCCACGCACGAATCGCTCAAGGCCGTACCAGCCGAGTCACTCGCCTGAAGCCGCCGAGTTCTCCAGGAAGAAGGACGGACATGACCGTACGCACCATCGCCGTGGTCACCGCGGGGCTGAGCCAGCCGTCGTCCACACGGCTGCTGGCCGACCGGCTCGCCGACGCCACCCGTGCCGCGCTCGCAGACGAGGTCACCGTCGAAGTGATCGAGCTGCGTGACTTCGCTCTCGACGTCACGAACAACATGATTGCCGGCTTCCCGAGCCCACGGCTGCGCGAAGCGATCGACACCGTGACGCGCGCGGACGGGCTCATCGCCGTCACGCCGGTGTTCACCGCTTCGTACAGCGGCCTGTTCAAGTCGTTCTTCGACGTGCTGGACAAGGAAGCGCTGGAAGGCAAGCCGGTGCTGCTTGCCGCGACCGGTGGTACGGAACGGCATTCGCTTGTACTCGACTTCGCGCTACGGCCGCTCTTCGCTTACCTTCGCGCGAATCCGGTCGCGACGGGCGTGTACGCAGCGTCGTCGGACTGGGGCGGGGCGTTGCAGGAGCGAGTGGAGCGTGCCGCGAAGGAGCTGGCTGCGCTGGTGAACGCCATGCCCGAAGCCAAGCCGGACGACGAGTTCACGTCGGTCCCGTTCGCACAGTTGCTCGCGGGAAACTGAGCTCGCTGGGCGTTTCCCGGCCGGACCGGGCACACTGGGCCGAAACGGACAGTGCGGAGGAGGTCCGATGAGCGTCGGCAGATCGGTGAAGCAGGTGATCGCGGCCGTGGCCGGTGGTCTGCTGGTGATCGTCGGGGCGGTGCTGCTGGTGCTGCCCGGACCGGGAATGCTGCTGGTGCTCGCGGGGCTGGTCGTGCTGGCTTCGCAGTTCCCGGCGCTGGAGCGGTTCGTGGACCCGGTCCGCAGGCAGGCGATGAAGGCCGCCGAGGAGAGTGTGGCCTCGCCTCTGCGGATCGCCGGTTCGGCGCTGGCCGGGCTGGCCCTGATCGCCGCAGGGATCGTCTGGGGGACGGTCCGCAGCCTCCCGTTCAGCAGCTGGAGTGCCGGAACCAGCCTGATCCTGTCCGGGCTGATCATCTTCGCCCTGCTGATCTGGAGCTATCGCCGGGTGCAGGCGCGCCAGGAACAGCTGTGAAGGGACCCTTCACGGACTCAGCGTCCGTGAAGGGTCCCTTCACAGCTTTGGGTCAGGAGGCGTAGAGGGTCTTCACCTCGGCTGGGGTCAGGGCGCGGTCGTAGAGGTGCACCTGGTCCACGGCTCCGTTGAGGAAGTCGACCGGCTTGCCGCCGTACTGGCCGCGGCCGATCACGGTGTGCCCGGTGCTCGCCTCGCCGAGGCAGGCGTTCTTGCTCGCGGCCTCCTGGCCGTTCACGTAGAGCGACAACTTGCCCGTCGCCGCATCACGGACACCGACCAGGTGGTACCACTTGCCCGCTTCCGGCGTCATCGGGGCAAGTGCCCGGGTACCGACGAAACTGAACGCCAGCTTGTGGTCCTGTCCCGAGTACTGCAGATAGAACCCGCTGTGGTCGCCGCCGTCCTGGCTCACCACGGTCTGGAAACCGTCGCCGAGCTGAGTGAACTTCACCCAGGCCGAAACGCTGTAGCCGACGTCGGTCTTGAGCAGCGACGCACCGGTGTCCGCGTACTGGCCCGAACCGTTCACCGCGAGCGCTGAGCCCTGGTGCCCGGCGGTCCAGGAGGCTCCGCCGACGAGCGTCGCGTTGTGGTTGCCGACCGAGTCCGCGGCCGTGGTGCCGGTGTTTTCGTCGAAGGGATAGGCGGCGATACCGTCGATTCCCGGTGTGCCGGGCGGGATCACCGGGCCTTGCTGCGCGGAGCCGTCCACGCCCTTGATCACGGCCTGAGTCGCCGCACGCACGGCCGCGAAGTCCATCTTCTTCACCTGACGGTCGTAGGTGAAGAAGCCGTTGACCTCCTTCTCCACGTCGGTGGTCTGGGTGTAGACCCCGGCCGACACCCCGCACCGGCGGCCGGCGAGCAGGAGCTTCTGCTGCAGTTCGCCGTACCGGCGGATGAGCGTGGCGCTGTCCGGCTCCATCTCGTAGGCGAAGCTGCCCGCCGGGTCGAACTGGTGCCCGTCGACCTTGAGGCCGAGCCCGCCGTACTCACCGTCCACCGCGGCCCGGGAGGCGTCCGGGACGGGCGTGCCCGGACCTGTGTAGGTGTGGTCGTCGTAGAGGTCGCCCTTGCCACTGTCCGGTTCGGACCGGCAGCAGTTCACCCCGGATTCGGCGTCCACCAGCCGGGTCGGATCCCAGGCCTTGACCTGATCGGCGATCCGGCCCACGGCGTAGTCGCCCCAGCCCTCGTTGAACGGCACCCAGGTGACGATGGACGGGAAGCTGCGGTGCTGGTCGATCATCCGGTGCATCTCGGATTCGAAGTTGGCCTGCGCGGCCGGGCTCGGCTCGACGTCGTCCTTCATCGCCGGCATGTCCTGCCAGACCAGCAGGCCGAGCTTGTCCGCGTAGTAGTACCAGCGGTCCGGCTCCACCTTGATGTGCTTGCGCACCATGTTGAAGCCGAGCGCCTTTTCCTGCTCCAGATCGAACTTCAGCGCCGAATCGGTCGGCGCGGTGTAGATGCCGTCCGGCCAGAAGCCCTGGTCGAGTGGACCCAGCTGCATCACGAACTTGCCGTTGAGCAGCATCCGCTGCTTGCCGTCCGCGGTCTTGCCGACCGAGACCGAACGCATGCCGAAGTACGAGCGCACACTGTCCCCTGAGGACAGTCGCACCTGCAGGTCGTACAGGAACGGATCGTCCGGCGTCCACAGGTGCGGCTTGGTCAGCTTGAGCCGCAACGGTTTGTTCGCTTCACCGGACACCTGGCCGACCACCTTGCCGTGGTCGTAGGCGACCGCGTCGACGCGCTGGCGGGCCGGGCCGCCGACGGCCGCGTTCACCAGCACCGAGCCGGAAGCCAGGTCCGGCGTGGTGTCCACCCGGTCGATGTGCGCCGGGCTCACCGGTTCCAGCCACACGGTCTGCCAGATGCCCGAGGCCGGGGTGTAGAAGATCCCGTCGCCCGGCTTGCGCTGCTTGCCCAGCGGCTGGCCGCCGGTGTCGTTCGGGTCCTGCACGCCGACCACGATCTGCTGGTCCTTCGCCGTGGTCAACGCGTTGGTGACGTCCGCGGAGAACGCGTCGTAGCCGCCGGTGTGGTGGGCGACCTGATGGCCATTGACCCATACCGTGGTGTCGTAGTCGACCGCCTGGAAGTGCAGCAGGAGCCGCTGGCCGCGGCCGCCCACCTGCCAGTTCTTCGGCACCTGAAAGGTGCGCTTGTACCACATCGAGGTCTCGTGCCGCATGATCCCGGACAGCGCGGATTCGACCGGGTAGGGGACGAGGACGCGTTCGGCCAGATCACGGCCGACCGGCGGGGAGTCGCCGGGCTTGGCCGCGGAGAACTCCCAGACTCCGTTGAGGTTCTGCCATTGGTCGCGGGCCAGCTGTGGCCGGGGATAGTCCGGCAGCGCGTTGTCCGGGGAGACCTGGCCGGTCCACGGTGTGGTCAGCGGCGGGGTGAGCCGGTGCCACCGCGGTGGGCCGGCCGCCGAGGCGGCGGGTGCGTTCGACAGCCCGGCGACGACCACGGCGAGTGCCGCGAACGCCGTGGCCCATCGGCCGGGTCTGCGGGCAGGGCGGAACATTCGTCGTACCTCCTGGTGCGGGGATGAGCCGGTCAGGACTTGCGAGAACGGGCCAGTAGCCGCTGGATCACGACGACGACCAGCAGGAAAGCCCCGCTGACCACCGTCTGGTAGTTGGCGTCGAGGGTGCCTACCTGGTTGATCATGTTCTGGATCAGTGTTTTGAGTCCGACGCCGACGAGGGTGCCGATGATCGTGCCCGCGCCGCCGGTGAGCAGCGTGCCGCCGATCACCACCACGGAGATCGCGTCGAGTTCGGTGCCGACGCCGAGCACCGTGACGCCGGATTGCAGGTACGCCGCGGTGAGCACGCCGGCCAGCCCGGCCAGCACGCTGCTGAGCGTGTAGAGCGCGACCTTGGTGCGGGCCACCGGCAGCCCCATCAGCAGCGCGGACTGCTCCGAACCGCCGATGGCGAACACGGACTGGCCGAACCTGGTGCGGCGCAACAGCACCCCGCCGAGTCCGAAAAGGAGCAACGCGAGATACACCGGCACGCCGACGCCGAAGACGGTGCCCTGCCCCAGCCACAGGAACGCCGAGCCGGGCTCCACTTTGTACGTTGTCGCGCCTTCGTTGGTGAGCGCCAGCAGGAGACCGCGGGCGAACAACAGCGAAGCGAGCGTGACGATGAACGGCGCCATTCGCGTCCGCGCGATGAGCAGACCGTTGATCAGCCCGATCAGTCCACAAACGACAATCGGCAGCAGGATCGCCATGACCAGCCCGTAGCGCGAGCCGTACGCGGCCAGCACGCCGCCGAGCGCGTAGACCGAGCCGACGGACAGGTCGATCCCGCCGGAGATGATCACGAACGTCATACCGAGCGCGATCACCGCGAGGAAAGAGCCCTGCAGCACCAGGTTGCGCAGGTTGTCCACCGTACCGAAGTGCGGGAAGGCGAACCACGACACGACGATGCCGAGTACCAGTACCACCGCGGCGCCCTGGCGCTGCAGCACAGTGGCCACGCTCGCCCCGCGTTCCGACGGCGCGGCGGTGGTCGCGGTCATCGCGTGCTCCGTTCCCTGGCGACGTACACCGCGGCGACGATGATGGCGGCCTGCACCATCTGCGCCGCGGAATCGGGCAGGTTGTGCTTGATCAGCGTGGCGTGCACCAGCTGCATCAGTAGCGCGCCGAACACGGTGCCGAGTACGCGTACCCGGCCGCCGGTCAGCGGAGTTCCGCCGACCACCACCGCGGTGATCGCGGACAGCTCCATCAGCAGCCCCGTTTGGTTGGGGTCACTGGCGCTGAGCCGGGCCGTGGCCAGCACTCCGGCGATCGCGGCCAGCGCGCCGGAGATCACGTACACCCCGATCAGCACGCGCTTGACCGGCAGCCCGGCGAGCGTCGCGGCCGGGCGGTTGCCGCCGACCGCGACCAGCTGCCGGCCGAACGTGGTGCGCCGCACCAGCAATCCGGCCAGCACCGCGAGCACCGCGGCGACCAGCACCATCACCGGGATGCCGAGCACCTCGCCGGTGCCCAGCGCGAGGAAGTCCGCGTTGTGCAGCCCGACGAGCTGGCCGTGCGCGATCACCAGAGCCAGCCCGCGTCCGCCGACCAGCAGCGCGAGTGTCGCGATGATTGGCTGAATGCCCAGCCGGGCCACCAGGAACCCGCTGAACAGCCCGGAAACCACCCCGGCCGCGAGCGCGACCAGCACCGCCGTCACCGGTCCGGCGCCGAGGTAGAGCGGCACTAGCGCGGCGGCGATCGACATCACCGAGCCGACGGAGAGGTCGATGCCCTCGGTGCCGATCACCAGCGCCATGCCGAGCGCGACGATGCACACCGGCGCCGCCTGCACCAGCTGGGTGCGGAAGTTGGCCAGGGACAGGAAATTCTCCGTGAACGTCAGGTTGAACAACAGCAGCACCACGACGGCCAGGTATACGCCGTAGTTCTGCAGCCAGCTCGTGACGCGGGCACGGTCAGGTCTGGTCAGCGTCGCGGTCGTCATCGTCGTCACCCCCAGCGGCGATCGCGGCCAGTACGTTGTCTTCGGTCACCGCGGAGCCGCTCAGCTCGCCGGCCACCGCGCCGTCGCGCAGCACGACTACGCGGTCCGCGCCGTCGAGCAGCTCCTCCAGCTCGGAGGAGATCAGCAGCACGCCCAGACCTTCCTTGGCCAGCTCGTCGATCAGCGCCTGCACTTCGGCCTTGGCGCCGACGTCGATGCCTCGCGTCGGCTCGTCCAGCAGCAGGACCTTCGGACCGGTGGCCAGCCAGCGTGCGAGCAGCACCTTCTGCTGGTTGCCGCCGGAGAGTTCGGAGACCTTCTGTTCCGGGCTGGAAGCCTTGATCCGCAGGCGTTCCATGAAGGTCCTGACCACCCGGTCCTGTTTGGCCCGGTTGACGAAACCGAAGGTGGACAAGCGGGGGAGCGCGGCGAGCACGATGTTCTCCCGCACGGACAGGTTCGGGATGATGCCGTCGGACTTGCGGTCCTCGGCCAGCAGCGCCACGCCGGACCGCACCGCGGTGGCAATCTTCCCGCGCTTCAACGGCTTTCCGGCCAGCATCACCGTGCCGTGCTCCAGCGGGAAGGCACCGACCACCGCGCGGGCGGTCTCACTGCGACCGGATCCGAGCAGCCCGGCCAGCCCGACCACCTCGCCCGGCGCGACGGTGACCGACACATCGTGCAGCTTGCGTCCGCCGGTGAGATTCTCCGCTCGCAGCAAAGGTTCCTTCCCGGCGTGGTGCTCCTCGCCGAACGCGGTCACGCCCTCGGACCGGATCTCGCGGATCTCCCGGCCGAGCATCATCGACACCAGCTCGATCCGCGGCAACGGCTTCAATGCTCCACTATGGACAACTCTGCCGTCGCGCAGCACGGTGACGCTGTCGCACACGCGATACAGTTCGTCCATCCGGTGACTCACGTAGAGCACCGCGATGTCCTGCGCGTGCAGCCGGGCGAGCACCTCGAACAGGGTGTCCACCTCGCGTGGCTCCAATGAGGACGTGGGCTCGTCCATCACCACCACACCGGCCTTTGTGGACACTGCACGGGCGAGCGCGACCATCTGCTGCGCACCCACCGCGAGCGTGTGCAGCGGACGGCGTACATCGGTCTCGATGCCGTACCCGGCCAGCAGTTCGCGGGCCTGTTCGTTCATCGCGGACCAGTCCACGAGCCCGCTGCGGGTACGGGGTTCCCGGCCCAGGAAGACGTTGCTCGCGACGCTCATCAGCGGGACGAGGTTGACTTCCTGGTAGATGGTGGAGATCCCGGCCCGCTGCGCGTCGATCGGGCGCCGGAAGTCCACCGGCTCGCCGAGGTGCCGCACCTGTCCCTCGTCCGGCCGGTAGACCCCGGTGAGCACCTTGATCAATGTGGACTTGCCGGCTCCGTTCTCCCCGACCAGCGCGTGCACCTCGCCGCGCCGCAGCGTGAACGAGACGTCGTCCAGTGCCACCGTGCCGGGGAACCGCTTGGTCACCCCGGCCACGTCCAGCACCGGTGCGGCGGTGGTGCCGGATCGGCCGGTATCCGCCAGGGTCTGCCGGTCAGAACGCATTCCCGACCTTCTGCGCCGCGTTCGACTCGTCGTAGGCGTCGTCGCTGATCACAATGCTCGGCGCGATCGCCTTGCCGTCCTCGAATTGCTGCAAGGTCTGGAAGGCCAGCTGCCCGAACCGCGGATTGGACTCGATCACCGCGTTGTAGCTGCCGTCCGCGATCAGCTGCACCGCGTTGCGGGTGCCGTCCACGGACACGACTTTGACGTCCTTGCCCGGGTTCTTGCCCGCGGTCTTGAGCGCGTTCACCGCACCGATGCCCATCTCGTCGTTCTCGGCGTACACCGCGGTCAGATCGGGATGGCTCTGGATCAGTTGCTCGGTCACCTGCTGGCCCTTGGACCGGTCGAACTCGCCGGTCTGCTCGGCGACCACGGACAGGCCGGGCGTCTTCTTCAGCTCGTCCTTGAAACCCTGGGTACGGTCGGTGGTCACGTTGTTGCCCGAGGAGCCGAGCAGGATCGCGACCTTTCCGGTGCCGCCGGTGGACTTCGCCAGCGCGGCGGCCGCGCGGTGGCCCTGTTCCACGAAGTTGGAGCCGATGAAGGTCAGGTAGTCGGTGCACGGCTTCGAACTCACCTGGCGGTCGATGGTGACCACCGGGACCTTCTTCGCCTTCGCCGCGTCGAACGCGGGCTGCAGGCCGTCGGAGTTCAGCGGTGCCACGATGAGCAGCTGCGCGCCCCGGTCGAGCAGGGACTTGATGTCGCTGACCTGTTTGTTGAGGTCACTCTGCGCGTTCGTGGTCAGCAGGTGGTCTTCCGGAATGCCGAGTTTCCTCGCTTCGTCCTTGATGGACTGGGTCTCCGCGATCCGGAACGGGTTGGCCTCCTTCTCCGACTGGGAGAAGCCGACGATCGCGGTCTTCGGGTCCACCTTGGGGTAGCCGGTCTTGGCGATCGTGCAGCCGTCCACGACCGGCGCGGCGGACGCGGCGGACGCGGCCGGACCCGCGCCGTTGCCGGGTGCCGAGGAGGCTTCTTCGCGGCTGGTGCAGCCGGCCAGCGCGAGGGCCGCGGCGGCACCGGTGACGAGGACCAGGCGAGCGGTGGCGGTCGGGGACACTGCGGACTCCTCACGGCGGACGGCTAAGGTGACCCGCTCGCCGGCGTGATCGCAGTCACTCCCCGGCGAGCTCGCGCTATTTTTACATCGTTGGAACAACGTTGTAAACAGGGACAAGGTCGCTACACTTCGTGTCCGCCGGGGCTCGTAGTGGGCGCCGGTGGCAAGTGGAGGGAGTCGGCGTGGCCGTGACACTCAAGGACGTCGCGACGCTGGCGGGCGTTTCGGTGAAGACCGTCTCGAACGTCGTCAACGGCTACGCGTTCGTGAAGCCGGAAAACCGGCGCCGAGTGGAGGAAGCGCTGGCCGCGACCGGGTACCGGCCGAACGTCGGCGCGCGCAACCTGCGCCGTGGCCGTACCGGATTCCTCGCGCTGATGGTGCCGGAGCTGAGCATCCCGTACTTCGGCGAGCTGGCCGGGCTGGTGATCACCGCGGCACAGCGGCGCGGCTGGAGTGTGCTGATCGAACAGACACAAGGGACGCGAACCCGGGAACGGGCCACTGTGGACTCTCTCGGGTCGCATCTGGTGGACGGCGCTCTCGTGCATCCGGAAGCTCTGGAGGCCGGGGATTTTCCCGACCCCGGAACGGGAATCCCGATGGTGCTGCTCGGCGAGCACGCGGTGGACGTGGCGCTGGACCGGGTGGCCATCGACAACGTGCGGGCCGCGCACGTCGCGGTGTCGCACCTGGTCTCCCTCGGCCGCCGCAGGATCGCCGCGATCGGGGTGAACCCGCGCCGTGGCACGGCTTCACTGCGGGTCGCCGGCTACACCGCGGCGCTCACCGACGCCGGTCTGTCCGTTGTGGACTCCCTGCTGGAGCCCGCGGACAAGTACCACCGGGCGAACGGGGCGGCCGCGATGAACCGGCTGCTGGACCTGCCGGAACCGCCGGACGCGGTGTTCTGCTTCAACGACCTGCTCGCCGTCGGGGCGCTGCGCTCGGTGGCCGAACACGGCCTGCGGGTGCCCGATGACGTCGCGATCGTCGGGTTCGACAACACCGAGGAGAGCGCGTTCAGCCTGCCCTCGATCACCACCATCTCCCCGGACAAGGCGGCCATCGCGGACGCCGCCGTCGACCTGGTGCACGCCCGGATCACCGGCGCCGAGCGGACCCCGCCGCACGAAGTCCAACCTCCGTTCTCCCTGGAGATCCGGGAAAGCACCGCCGGGGGAGCGGTTCCGGGAAGGCTGTGAAGGGACCCTTCACGGTCGCAACGTCCGTGAAGGGTCCCTTCACAGCCCTGCTAGGGCGCGTCGGCGGCGGGGGTGAGGGGGGCGAGGGCGTGGAGGACGGGCGGGAGTGGGTCGCGGTGTAGCACGCCGAGTCGTTGCGTGGCGCGGGTGAGCGCGACGTACAGGTCGGACGCGCCGCGCGGGCCTTCGGCGAGGATCTTCCCCGGGTCCACGATCAGCACGGCGTCGTACTCCAGTCCCTTGGTCTCCGACGGCGGCACCGCGCCCGGCACGTCCGGCGGCCCGATCACCACGCAGGTTCCCTCACGGCCGTCCTCGTCCCGGGTGAACTGCTCGACCGCGGCGGCCAGCTCGTCTTCGCCGACCTGCCGCGACCACGGCCGGACCCCGCACGCACGGACCGAATCCGGCGGCTGCACGTCGGGGGAGAACTCGGCCAGCAAAGCCGCGGCGATGGCCATGATCTCCGCCGGGGTGCGGTAGTTCACCGTGAGCGAGCGGTATACCCAGCGGCCCGGTACGTACCGGTCGAGCATCTCGCCCCAGGACCGGGCGCCGGCCGCGCTCCGGCGCTGGGCTAGATCGCCGACCACCGTGAAGGACCGGCCGGGGCAGCGCCGCATGATCACCCGCCAGTCCATTTCGGACAGTTCCTGGGCTTCGTCGACCACCACGTGCCGGTAGGTCCAGTCCCGGTCCGCGGCGGCGCGTTCGGCCAGCTCGCGGGTGTCGCGTTCGGTGAAGTGACCGGCCAGATCCTCGGCGTAGAGCAGGTTTTCGGCGGTCAGCAGGACATCCTCGTCCAGCTCCTCCCGGTCGAGTTTCAGTACGTCCATGACCCCGGCCGCGTAGTCGGCCGCGGCCTTGCGCTCCTGTGCGGCGGCCCCTTCGGCAGCCTTGTCCACGGCCGGGTCACTGCCGAGCAGGTCGACCAGTTCGTCGAGCAGCGGGACGTCGGACACGGTCCAGGCCTCGCCGTCGGCGCGCAGCAACGCCGGATCGGCGCCGGCTGCGGCCAGTCGTTCCGGGGAGGTGTAGAGCCCGGACAGCACGGATTCCGGGGTGAGGACGGGCCACAACTCGTCGATCGTGGCCGTGAACACGTCGTCACCCTGCAGCTGGTCGAGCAGGTTCCGGCGCATGTCCTCCCAGGATTCGCGGTCGTCACGGGTCAGCCAGCCGCGGCCGATCCGCGCGATGGCGCGTTCGGTGAGCACGTAGGTGACGATATCGACGAACACCGCGCGCGCCTCGTTGTGCGGCAGGCCACTCGCGCGGGCCTCGTCTCTCGCCCATTCGGCGGTTTCGGCGTCGATCCGCACGGACACGTCGCCGAGCCCGATCGGCACCGGCGTCCGCGGGAGCCGCTGCCGATCGGCGATCGCCTTGCCCAGCACGTCCAGCATCTTCAGCGAGCCCTTGGCGCCGGCTGCCGCGTCCTCGGCGGTGACGTGTCGTCCCGGCACGAGGTCGCCGGGCGTCATGAACACCACGTCGCTCTCGCCCAGCGACGGCAGCACCCGGCCGATGTGGTGCAGGAACGCCGGATTCGGCCCGACGACGAGCACGCCGTGGCGTTCCATCCGCTCCCGCTGCGTGTAGAGCAGATAGGCGACCCGATGCAAGGCGACCACGGTCTTCCCGGTGCCCGGACCGCCTTCGATCACCAGTACGCCAGGATGGTCGAGCCGGATGATCTCGTCCTGCTCGGCCTGGATCGTCGCCACGATGTCCCGCATGCCCTCGCCCCGCGGCGCGTTGACCGCGGCGAGCAACGCCGCGTCGCCGCGCTCGTCCGCGCCCGGCCTGCCGAACACCTCGTCGGTGAAATCGAGCACGGCCCGCCCGCGGGTGAGGAATTGCCGGCGCCGCCGCATCCCTTCCGGCGTCGCCCCGGTCGCGGTGTAGAACGCCCGCGCGGCCGGCGCCCGCCAATCCAGCAGCACCGGTTCGTAGTCGTTTTCTTGATCGAAAAGCCCGATCCGGCCGAGATAGGAATGCTCTCCGGAAACCGCGTCGAGCCGCCCGAAGCACAGCCCGTTGTCCGCGACGTCCAGCCGGCGGACCTCCCGCCCCAGCGAACGCACCCGTACATCCCGCTCCAGCGGCGACTCCCCGTTGTCTCCCAACGCGGCCTGGTACTCCCGCCGCGCCCGCACCCGCTCCCCGTCCAGCCGCGCATACAGCCCGGCGACGTGCTCCTGTTCGGACCGCAGTTCCGTTTCGTACCCGTGATTTGACACGTGCCCCTCACAGTGGTTAAACTGTACTTAGTTCGGCGGGTATTCCTATTGTTCACAGGAAGACACGCCGATTTTTTATTGTCCACCCGATGTCAAGTGGCCGGGACACGGTCGTTTTCCGGACGGGGAATCCGGGTGATCAGGCCGGCGAGCCGGGAGCCGCGGAGCGGGACGAGACCACGATCCCCGGCGGCAGCGGCGACCCCGGGTTCGTGCCCGATGGCGGCCCGGCGGCCGGGTCGTCCTCCTGGGGTGGCAGGAAGGACCGGACCACGTCCATCATCTCCGAGTCGCCCGCCAGCGGTTCCAGCGCATCGGCCAGGTCACGGGAGGCTTGGCGCCGGGCTCTGCCGTAGGTTTGCATGATGGCGGCGGTCAGCCGGGCCGCGCCGCCGCGGGAGCGCAAGGCCCGGTCGTCGATGCGCAGGGCTCTCATGGCTCCATTCGGGCTCACCCGGACCGTGATCAGGCCGTCCGGGGAGGTGGCCGCGCCTTCCGCGGTGGCCAGTTTCTCCTGCAGTACCAGGCTTTTCGCCTGCAATTCCTCGATCTGGCGCTGGAAATCGGCCAGCCAATCCTCGCTCACCAGGAAAAGCTATCCATCGGGCGGTCCCGGACGGTGAATCCGAGATGGCCGCCCGGTGACGAAACCGGCCGGGCCGGGGCGCGGGTGTGGCGGCAGGGCGGTAAGAATAGGGAGATGCCGGAAGAAGTCGAGGTCGGTGCCCCGCGCACACGCAACCGGTGGGGCGAGGGTGATCGGCTGCGGGGGGAGATCCTCGACGCGGCCAGCCGGCTGCTGTCCGAACTCGACGGCGAGGACGGGCTCACCATCCGCGGCGTCGCCAGGGCGGTCGGGATCGCGCCGGCCAGTATCTACCAGCACTTCACCGATCGGGCCGCGCTCGTCGCGGGGCTGATCCGGCACGAGTTCGCCCGGCTGCGTGTGCTCATGGAGACCGCCGAGGCCCAGGTCGGCCCGGAGGACGTGGTGGGCCGCGTCCGTGCGCTCATCCACGCCTACTGCCGGTTCGCCATGGACCACCCGGGTCATTACCGGCTGATGACCGCCAACGGTTCGAGCCGCCAGTGGCCGGACGCCCGGCCAGTCGGGCCACTGGTCGAGATCCTCGATCTGCTCAACGCCGCGTTCGCCCGCTGCGGCGAGGCCGGGGTCCCGCTGCGGGTGCCCGTCGAACGGGCCGGGGTGATCGCCTTCGTCGGCGCGCACGGCCGGGTCGCGCTCTTCCACACCTCCGCCGCGCACACCGGCCCGGACGCCGTGCTGGCCTTCGCCGACGAACTCGTCGACCTCGTTTTCGCCTGAGCCACGGGCGTTTCTCCCGATTCGCCCGGCCTTTACTGGGCCGTCCCGGTGATCTTGACCCGGCTGGTGGCGAAAAGTTCACCAGCATGCCTAACATGTGTTCAGTAAGTATCCGAACAATCGTTTGGTGACTTTCTGTAACATACTGTAGGGAGGAAGGGATGTCGGAGAGCTTGTCCGACGCGCTGGACTACCCGATGGCGCGGGGACGCTGCCCGTTCGATCCGCCACCGGAACTCACCCGCCGGCTGCACGACGAACCGGTGTCGAGGGTGAAGATCTGGGACGGCAGTGAACCGTGGCTGCTCACCCGGTACGACGACAGGGTTCCGGCAAAGTCGGTGTAGAGGTCTGTGAAGGGACCCTTCACGGACTCTGAGTCTGTGAAGGGTCCCTTCACAGACCCGAAACCGGTCCGGCGCACGCCACGAGGCGGTCGCACACACCTCCGCATCGCCCACTGCCGGGTC
>NZ_QZFV01000053.1:0-582 GCF_003600245.1 Amycolatopsis panacis | reverse complement strand
CGCCGACACCGAACCGTCGACGCCCGCCACCACGACGCCCCGGTCACTTTCGGACACGATGGGTCCCTCCCCCCGCCTGCCGCTGCGCACGCTGCCGCTCGGACCGCTCCCGATCGTGCTCGTCCTGCGCCGCAACCTCCGCCTCGGTCAGCACGATCGCGTCCGGTCCGGGGAAAATCGTCGAAACATGATCATCGGCCTGCCAGCGCACCCTGAACGGCGGACCACCATCCGGGGAACCGACCTCGACGATGCGGCCCCGCTGCTCCGGAAGATCCACCCGGACACCCTTCACCACCAGCCAATCTCCAGGCCGTGCCTGCATATCTCCTCCTCGGTTCCGATCTGCGTGAACAATCACCCCGGACACAACTCCACCGACACCACACCAGCCACGATCCGCCCCAGCGCCGCCACCAGCCGCCGCTCGGCCTCGTCCGCGAACGGACCACGGATCGTGACGATCCCACCCGTCACCGACACCTCCCACAGCGCGCGATGCCCGGCATAGTCACGCAACAACCCCCGCAACTGAGCCGCGATCGTGTCATCCTGGCGAACCAGCGGCCGCAACAAATCACG
>NZ_QZFV01000052.1:0-585 GCF_003600245.1 Amycolatopsis panacis | reverse complement strand
ACGCCTATCGCCAAGAAACTCCTGCGTCCCGTTATGACGCAGATACATGCACGCGATCTCCACCGCCCGGTGCAATCCACACGACTTCGGCCGCCCGATCTTCTTATTCCACGGCTCGGTCAACGATTCACGGACTCGCCACACAAGCTCCTGCATCTGCGACAACATGAGGCCTGTAGTACGATGGTAGCGCAACGGTTCTCCCGGGTATTGAGAATTCTTTGGTCGGAACTCTCAAATTTTCTCGCGAGGACCGTTGCCTTTCTCGGTGACACGCCGGAGCGGATCAGTAATTCACGTAATTACTCACAATGGTTTTGAATAACGCTCAAGGATTAACCAGATAGTTTCCCTGCCATTCGAAAATTCCCGAGAAAAGGTCTCCACTCATTGCCAGTGGCAGCATACGATCCGACTCGACAATATCCCTGGGCGGGTTCAAACGATCATAGCGACGTCACGATAGGATCCTGGTAGCGTCGATCGATAGGAATGGTGAATGAGCCGGCACAAGCCATTGCGGTTCGAAGAGCGAGAGATCATCTCTCGCGAGTTGGGCAAAGATCGTTCGGCTCGATTCATCGC
>NZ_QZFV01000051.1:0-592 GCF_003600245.1 Amycolatopsis panacis | reverse complement strand
GAGTGGGTCGAGGCGGAGGTGTTCGCCCGGCTGCATCAGATGATGCTGGATTTGCTCGGTTCTGCCGGAGCGATTGACTGGTCACGAGCGTCGGTGGACGCGATGCAGGTCAGGGCGGTAAAAGGGGGGACCTGACCGGCCCCAGCCCGGTTGACCGGGGCAAGCCGGGCTCGAAGATCCATGCGATGAGCGACCGTGGTGGTATCCCGCTGTCGGTGGTCGTCTCCGCGGCCAACCGCAACGATCACCTGGAGTTCGAGGCGGTGGTCGATGCGGTCGCGCCGGTCGCCGGGCCGGTCGGACGGCCCCGGCGCCGGCCGCACAAGCTGCACGCGGACAAGGGCTACGACTACCCTGCCTGCCGAAAGATGCTGCGTCGGCGAGGCATTATTGCCCGGATCGCCCGCCGGGGTATCGAGTCGGCCAAGCGACTGGGGCGGTACCGCTACGTCATCGAACGGACCCTGGAGTGGGTTTCCCGGTTCCGGCGGCTGGCACGCCGCTACGAGCGCAAGGCCGCCCATTTCCTGGGTTTCACCCAGCTGGCCTGCGCAGTGATCTGCTACCGCCGAGCCGTCAAGCTGGATCTTGT
>NZ_QZFV01000050.1:0-608 GCF_003600245.1 Amycolatopsis panacis | reverse complement strand
GTGTTGATTGAGCGTTCTCGTGGGGCGAGGGTGGTGGTTCTGGGCTGTACTGGTCGTGGTGGGTTCGCTGGGATGCTGGTTGGTGGTACTGCTGCGACGGTGGCGGGTCACGCGTGTTGCCCGGTGACGGTGGTTCGTGGTCGGCATGGTGATGGTGTGGTGCCGCGGGAGGGGCCGGTTGTGGTGGGGGTGGACGGTAGCCCGAATAGTGAGGCGGCGATCGCTGTGGCGTTCGAGGAGGCGAGTTTCCGGCGGGCCTCGCTGGTTGCGGTGCATGCCTGGGCTGATGTCACTTATGGCTCGGCTGAGGGGGTGGCGCGTTTGCTGCCGCAGTGGGAGGTTCTTCAGCCGGAGGAGGAGCGGTTGCTGGCTGAGCGGTTGGCGGGGTGGCAGGAGAAGTACCCTGATGTGGTGGTGGAGCGGGCACTGGTCCGGGACCGGCCGCGGCATGTCCTGCTCGATGAGTCCGCCCGGGCTTGTCTGGTGGTGGTGGGCAGCCGGGGCCGGGGCGGGTTCACCGGGATGCTGCTCGGCTCGACCAGCCAGGCATTGATCCAGCATGCCTGGTGCCCAGTGCTCGTGATACGACCGGAGCGCAAGCAGTGACC
>NZ_QZFV01000049.1:0-689 GCF_003600245.1 Amycolatopsis panacis | reverse complement strand
CGGGTCGCCGCGGATCACCGCCGAACTCCGCGACCAGGGCGAGGTCGTCACGGCGAAGACCGTCGCCAAGATCATGGCCTCGATCGGTCTGGAGGGCATCAGCCCACGCACGTTCAAGGTCAAGACGACGGTCGTCGACCCGGCCGCGTCATTCCCGCCGGATCTGGTCGAGCGAGGGTTCGACCGAGGCCGGCTGGACGCGGCGTGGTTCACCGACATCACGTACCTGACGTGTGGTGAGGGCGATGTGTTCCTGTGCGCGATCCGGGACGGGCATTCCCGGAAAGTGTTGGGCCACAGCATCTCTGACCACATCAGCGCTGAGATGGTCACCGACGCCATCGACGCCGCGGTGGCCGCCCGTGGCGGCAGATGTGGTGGCACGATTCTGCATTCCGACCGTGGCGGGGAGTTCACGGCGCATCTGACGGCGCGAGCGTGTTTCCGGCACGGGCTGCGCCGGTCGATGGGCGCGACCGGGATCTGCTGGGACAACAGCCCGGCGGAGTCGTTCTGGTCGTCGTTCAAGCACGAGGAGTACTACCGGCACGTGTACGCCACGAAGTCGGAACTCGTTGCTGCGGTTGACAATTGGGTGAAGTTCTACAACAGTGTGCGGCGGCACTCCTCGATCGGGATGCTCAGTCCCGACACCTTCGAGCAGTCACTCCGCATGGCTGCCTGAAACC
>NZ_QZFV01000048.1:0-703 GCF_003600245.1 Amycolatopsis panacis | reverse complement strand
CCATAAGCCCCTGCCAACTCACCAATCGAATGCCCCACCAGGAAATCCGGACGAACACCCCACGACTCCAGCAAACGGAACAACGCCACCTCAAGGGCGAACAACGCAGGCTGAGCATTGCCCGTCTGATCAAGATCACCACCCACCGGCAACAACGCACACACCTTGTCATACGCCGCGGCGAACACCGGGAACGCCGCGTAAAGCTCACGACCCATACCAGGCCGCTGCGAACCCTGGCCCGTGAACAGGAACCCGAGCCTGCTCGCCGCGGCCTGTCCGGTCACCAGGTTGGGTGCGGCCCGGCCTTCGGCGAGCGCGATCAGTCCGGCGCGCAGCTCGGCTCGGTCCCCCACGACCACGGCGCGGCAAGCGTGCGCGGTGCGGGTGGTCGCCAGCGAGTACGCGACGTCCCGGTGGTCGCCCGGGTCGGCGGCGATCAGCCGCTCGGCCTGCGCGCGAAGGGCCTCGTCGGTACGCCCGGACAGCACCCACGGCAGGATGGCCGGGACCGGTTCCGTGTGCTCCGGAACCGATTCCTCCGGAGCCTGTTCGAGGATGACGTGGGCGTTGGTACCGCTGATCCCGAACGACGACACCGCCGACCGTCGCGGACGTTGCACCCGCGGCCACACGCGTTCTTCAGCCACCAGTTCGACCCCGCCCGAAGACCAGTCGACGTGCGGCGACGGCTCGTCAATAT
>NZ_QZFV01000047.1:0-872 GCF_003600245.1 Amycolatopsis panacis | reverse complement strand
CGAGATCGCACCGTCGACCTACTACGCCGCCAGGACCCGTCCCGAGTCCGCCCGCGCGGCATCCGACCGGGTGCTGGCCGAGAAGATCGAGCGGGTGCACGAGGACAACTACAGCGTCTACGGGGCCCGCAAGGTCTGGGCCGAGCTGAACCGTCACGGCGTGGAGGTGGCCCGGTGCACGGTTGAGCGGCTCATGCGCGAGACCGGGCTGCGTGGGCTGCTGCGGGACAAGTCTCCGCGCACCACCAGACCGGCCGCCGAGACCGGGCGGCCGGGTGACCTGGTTGAACGCGACTTCACCGCCGCCGGACCGAACCAGTTGTGGGTCGCGGACCTGACCTACGTCCGCACCGCCGGCGGCTGGGTCTACGCCGCGTTCATCCTGGACGTGTTCTCCCGCCTGATCGTCGGCTGGCAGGTCGCCACCAGCCTCTACACCGACCTCGCCCTGGACGCCCTGCAGATGGCGATCTGGCGCCGCCAGGCCGATCACGCCGACCTGACCGGCCTGGTCCACCACAGCGACCGCGGAGTGCAATACCGGGCCATCCGCTACACCCAGCGCCTCGCCGACGCCGGCGCGGTCGCATCCGTTGGCAGCAAAGGAGATTCCTACGACAACGCGATGGCAGAGGCGTTCAACTCGTTGTACAAGGCCGAACTCATCCGCAACAAAGGTCCCTGGCAGGGCCTGGACGACCTGGAAATCGCGACCGTGGAGTACATCGACTGGTACAACAACCGGCGCCTGCACGGCGAGCTCGGACACGTCCCACCCGCCGAGTACGAAGCACTACACGCGATGACCCACCCGGTCACCGCAACCCTGGAAACCAACTAATCCAGTCTCCATCAAACCCGGGGCTTGACAC
>NZ_QZFV01000046.1:0-891 GCF_003600245.1 Amycolatopsis panacis | reverse complement strand
CAGAGAGAGCCGTGGCTGCCCGACCGGTTTCGGGTCCGTGAGGGTGCCCCTGACGGACTCAGAGTCCGTGAAGGGGCCCTTCACAGCCCTCCGCAGCTGCGCAGGGCCCTCCACACCGACTTTGCCGACGCCCTGGGCCGCCGCCTGCCCCGCGGATGAGCTCCGGAGGTTTGCTCCGGGGACCAAGAGGAACCCCCTCACCGTTCTGCAGCGCTTCTCGGGGTGACGACGAATACCGAAAACGGGACTCGGACAGATGTCTATCGAGGGCAGCTGGACCTCATCGCGGACCAGCTCGGAAGTCACAGCACCCTTCGAGGCGGGCTCGCTGAGCCCGACGCAGTCGGTCCTGCGCGTGGCCCGGTCGTCCGGAGGGCATTACTGCTAATGGTGCGGAACCGACGTGGAGGACCACGAAAATCCTCACATAATTCAGCACAGCGCCCCTGCTGCGGGTCCCGGACTGCGCGGCGCCCAGCTGATCACGGCCGGAATGCGGGTGGTGGTACGCCTATCGACACTCGCAGAGGACTATTCACGCTGGTTACCAACCCAGTCGGTAGAATTCGAGCGACGTTATGATGGGCGGCTTCCATCTCCCGTGGTTGGCCCACGTCGAGGACTGTCCCAGTCATCCCTACGGCATCGCGGGCATGTTCGCAGCGCCGGAAGGGAGACCGAACAAGGACATTCAAGGCGCGCTGTCGAAGGCGAGGGCGATCGCCGGACCGGGCCCGCGGCACAGGGTGTCGGCAAAGTTGGTCGGGGACCCGGCAGTGGGCGATGCGGAGGTGTGTGCGACCACCTCGTGGCGTGCGCCGGACCGGTTTCGGGTCTGTGAAGGGACCCTTCACAGACTCAGAGTCCGTGAAGGGTCCCTTCACAGACCTC
>NZ_QZFV01000045.1:0-1005 GCF_003600245.1 Amycolatopsis panacis | reverse complement strand
ACTAGGGTGTGTTTCAAAGTCGTAGCCACTCGTTAATCGCCGCAACCTGGACTGTGGCCTCGTAACGGACAGCGAGCTTGTCATAGCGAGTGGCCACGGCACGGTTGCGTTTGAGTCGATTGATCCCGCACTCCACCGCATGCCGCTGCTCGTAGATCGTCGAATCAAACGCTGGTGGACGACCACCAGCAGCACCCTTGTTCGTCCTATGCCGAACCTGGTCACTCTTCTCCGGAATCGTGCACCGAATGCCACGGTCACGGAGATAGGCGCGGTTCGCGCGGGAGCCATAAGCCTTGTCCGCCAGCACCCGATCCGGGCGGGTACGCGGTCGACCACGGCCCACGCGGTCGACTCGAATCGCGTCCAGGACCACGTGGAACTGGGGCGAGTCGCCTCGCTGGCCCGCGGTGATGACCAGTGAGAGTGGTTTTTGTTCCTGTTCGGTGGCCAGATGCAGCTTGGTGGTCCAGCCACCTCGGGACCGACCCAACGCGTGGTCAGCCGGTTCCGGGTCGCCGACTCCACCTGGTGGTTCCTTCTGTTCATCCCCTTTTTTCGCGCTCCAGCGGCGTGCTGGTGCGCGCGGGCGATGGTCGAGTCGACGCTGACGTCCCAGGTGATCAGCCCGGCGGCGTCGGCACGGGCCTGTAATCGGGACAGGATGCGGGCCCAGATCCCGGCGCGTTGCCAGCGGCGAAACAGTCCGTAGATCGCCTGCCATGTCCCGTATTCAGGAGGGACGTCGCGCCAGGGGGTGCCCGCCCGCACGCGCCAGCGGATGCCGTTGATGAGTTGCCGTCTGGTCCATTGCGGCGGGCGGCCTGGCTTGATCCCGACGGGCAGCAGGGGTTCCAGGATCGCCCATTGCACGTCGGTCAAGTCAGCTCGCCCGGCCACCGCTAGGCTGGCCACGAGGTCTCCGGTGTTCTCGATCTTCTTCGTCGTTGATCGATCTACCGGAGACCTCACCTATTTGATCACCGACACGCCGGTACGGCTCTT
>NZ_QZFV01000044.1:0-1124 GCF_003600245.1 Amycolatopsis panacis | reverse complement strand
TGGCCTCAGTTTGGCCCTGTCAGGTCCTTTCGGTATATGCACCCGCTTGACCGGCAGCGGTTGCCAGGACAGGACAGTCTGATGCACCCGCACCGCCATCTCCATCCTGGCCGAGGACGTCAAGGCGACCTCCCCATCAACCCCTGCGGTCTTGCGGCCAGCGTTGCGCTGCGTTACCTGGCGCACGCTGATCAGCGTGTTCGACCAGGACCGCAGCATCATCTTTTGCAGGGACCGGACCTTAGACCAGTCCTGCTCGCGCGCTGCCTTGAAGATCCGCTGCCGCAGCCGCCGTACGTCATCCTCGCGGGCATGCCAATCCACGGCGTCCCAGGTCGAGATGGCGTCCTCCGGTCCGTTCACCATCGGTGTCTAACTTGCCCTTCGGTTCGGGAGGCTTACAGGCGTTGGTCTTCACTGGCCACCTGCTCACGTCAGCACCCTTCCGGGTCCGGCCACAAGGCCGGTATCCGGCCAGTTATCCAGGACGACCGTCAGGAGAGGACGATCTGGTGGCCCCAGTTTCCTGTCGCCTTTCGGCGCACCGGCATTCGCTTGTTGAGCATCCTGTTCCCGCCAGCCTTCAGCTCCCCTTACGGTCGGCCTACCAGGCGCGATGCCTGGACCTTGACGGGGTTTCCACGTTCCACACATCCGAGATTCGACCGGGGTGGGCGCCCTCTATACCCCGGGGCCGGCGGTGCTCGCACGACCGGCTGATCTTCTCCGGCCGCCGCCTGCCGCATTTCAACGGCCTGGCCCTATTTCCCCGGTGTAGCTTTCCGCCTACCCGAGGGTCTGGCTCACGAGGCATCATCAAGGGTTCAATCACGTTCACCCGTCCGGTCTTCTCCTTGCCTGTAGCACCCGGACGGATCGGGTCCCCTTGGGCTTCTTCCCCGAGCTTCGCACCCCGCAGTTACCCGCGACGCACGTCAGGGCGGAGACAGACGCTGAGCACTCGCCCGGAACTACACATCCGACACAGCCGGACCTCCTACCTGCGTATTCACTCGACATGTGCGACCTCGTGTCGCACGGATCACTACCAGGTCCGCAAATACGCGGCCTGGTACCGGCACATCACCCTGTCCATGCTCGCCGCCGCGTTCCTCGCCACCACA